>JBOFMR010000087.1:0-1276 GCA_051658485.1 Phocaeicola sp. | reverse complement strand
TTTGGTTATTCCACAAGAGCGTACAAAGGTAGATGTTTCTACTCCAGACGATCACTTGTTTTCAAAGAATACAGTAAATAGCTACATCAAGATGGTCTACTCGTTGCAAAATACAACAACTAGTGATTGGATTGTGGGTGAAGGTCCTGAAGCAGAAAATCAACGTGTTGCTTATATTCCAGTAGATGTTGCTTTTAACATGAATCAAGTGGTTAACTATGTTATCAACTTCGGTACTGGTAATGGTGGTTATGATGATGGTGGTAAACCCATTATTGATTCGGAAAAGATGATTCAGTTTGATACTAACTTTACTGACTGGGCTGACGAAACGCCTATCGACCCAACACCAACTCCAACTCCAACACCTCCAACACCGACTTCTAATATACCTGATAAGCTATTTGCTCAATATCTATTAGAGCAAAAAATGATCAAAGAAGATCCAGTTGGTTCAGGTAACTATGTTGCATTGAACGATGAGGAAACGGGGGAACCATTTGAATACTTTCAGATAGACGCCTTATCTAAACCTACTATTTATAGTGGAATCACGAGCGTTGTAGGAATAGAACTTTTCCCTGAGATAGCTATGTTTAATATGATGGGTACTAACGTTACTTCAATAGATCTCAGTAAGAATAGCAAGCTATTGGGAATTTCTGTTGCTTTTACTCCACTTTTGGAATCAATAAAGGCTACCGATATGGAGGGGGTAGAAAGTTTCTCTATTTTAAGGGTTGCTAAACTCTGTTCTTTGGATCTTTCAGGATCGACTGTTAAATTAATATCAATTGATGATGCTCCATTACTTGATTTAAATATTATTTTACCAGATACTACCAGTTTGACGTCTTTTAATTATGATAAGAGTGGATTAACTTCGTTTGATTTTGACGCGTTACCTTCTACTCTAGAATGTCTTTCTTGTCATAGCAATCGACTAAGCAGATTGGATGTCACTCGTTTTAAGGGACTTAAGCACTTAACGTGTGGTGCGCAAGTGAGTAGCACAGGAGAGGCATATTTGGGCTTGACACTTACAGCGGCCCAAAGAGTAGAGTGGGAAGATCCTGTGAATGGATGGGGGAAGGATGACATGAATAAAAGAGTAAACCTAATTACCGTCCCCTAAAGGAATCATTTTACAATAGTATCCCCCTTCAATAGAAGGAACTAGATTGTTTTTATTAGAGGAGGATCTCTCTTAGTATCTCCATAGAGTAGCTTTAATAGCTATTCTATGGAGATACTTTTAAAAGGAGGGTGCTGTTTG
>JBOFMR010000086.1:0-16574 GCA_051658485.1 Phocaeicola sp. | reverse complement strand
CTGTCTACGATCGGGCTTATATCTGCAAACTTTAAACAACTGTCAATTTCTATGCTATCTATATTTATTTTACTCATTGATATTTGGTATTAAATTTATCGCTTCCTGTTTTTTCTTGTCAAGTACTTTCCCATAAATTTGAGTGGTCTTTAACTCCTTGTGTCCTAATAGCTTTGATACTGTGTAAATGTCTGCTCCTAAATCAAGCATAACAACGGCAAATGTATGTCTACTCGCGTGGTATGTTACATCTTTAGTTATGCCTGCTAATAATACCCATCTTCTTAGCTCTAAAAGCGTTTGAGCATTGTATCTGAATCCACCAAATACCCTATCGGTTGCTTTGCCCTGTACTCCTAAAAACTCTTCTGCTTGTTTGTTTATATCAAGGTACTCTTGACCTTTGGTTTTCTTTTGTTTGAATACTATTCTTTTAAATTCTCCAAAGGTTTGGATCTCATCCCATACCATTTTCTCTACATCGCTCTTTCTTAGCCCTGTCAAACATGAAAACAAGAAAGCACGCTTTAATACTTCATACTTACATGGTGTTTTGGCTAGTTTTTTGACCTCTTCCAATGTTAAGTATACTCTTTCTGTTTCACCTGCTTCTAGTCGTTTTACCCCCCTTGATGGATTGATTGGTATTATTCTTTCTTCAAACGCTTGGTTGATACAAGCTATTAGTTTATTGAAATAAGAACACTTGGAGTTTTGAGATAGGGGTTTTGCTTCTGCTAAATCATTGTTTCTTCTCTTGTAAGCATCTTTAGCTACATTGTTGAGATAATCTTTAAATCCCTCTATAAATTCTTTGTCCACATCTTTAAAGGTGGTTTTTTCTGTACAGTATCTTTCTAAATGCCTTAAACAACTATACCAATTACCCCAATTACCTCGGCTCTCTATGTTTCCTTTTCTGTTATCACACATTTTTCTGTAATACTCTAAAAAAGGTGTGTTTACTTTGAATTGATTAGTAAAGTTATACTCTCCGTTTTGCATCTCTATTTGTCGCTTTGCCTTGATTGCCTGTGCAGTGGATAGAGTCTGCTTGTTTTGCTCTTTATCTATTGGACTCTTTCCGGTCGTTATGTATAACTTTAAAAACTCTCTGACTCTTTTACCGTTTCTGTAAATGTCTAGGTATAAACTTTTACTACCATCTGCCAAAACCTTTTCTCTTAGCTTTATCGGCTCTTTCTTTGATTGTATTGATGTTGTTCTCTTCTTTGCTTCCATCTCTTTGTTTTTTGGTTATTAGTTAGCAAGTGACAAATTTTGTCACCTGAATAATAACGGGTGACAAACTAGTGACAAAGATAGAACTAAAAAGGTATAAACAAAAAAAAGGATAGCAAGTATTTAATAAATATCTGTTATCCTTGTAATACTCTGTAATAGAGTAGTTTTATATTCTTTTTGTATGCTCTTTTTTATTGGTTGTTTTCAGTGACAAAAAGCGGCTTCACTTTCCAATACAGAAATTCTTAAAGATATTCCCTAATACCTGATCCGTAGTAACCTCCCCCACAATGTCTGAAAGCTCATAGATACACTGTCTGAGATCTTCGCTCACTAAATCGCCCGATAAACCATACTCCATCGCCTCTTGTACGCGATGAATTGCCTCAAGGGCACGCGTTAGTGCTTCGTAGTGGCGCATATTGGTTACAATAACATCATTCTGTGTAATTTGGGGGAGAGCAGCAGCTTTTACTAGCGAATTTTCCAAAGCCTCAAGATTCTTCTTTTCGCGAGCAGATATGAAGAGTTTCTCACCAGCGATCTCACCAAAAAGTAGCTCTAACAAATGCTGTTCAGAAGCCGAAATCATATCTGCTTTATTGAAGAGCATAATTAATTTCTTACTCTCGCACAGCGGTAAGATTTGCGCTTGTAATTCAGCGATGCGTTCCTGTTTTTCTGTGGAGTCAATCATCCAAAGAACGATGTCTGCTTGTTCCAGCTTTTGGAAGGTACGCTCTATCCCGATGCTTTCGATGGCATCGTTCGTTTGGCGGATACCAGCGGTGTCGATAAAGCGGAAGGTGATACCTTGTAGATTCACTGTATCCTCAATTACATCGCGGGTGGTCCCGTGTATGTCGCTTACAATCGCTTTCTCTTCGTTTAAAATAGCATTCAGTAGGGTAGACTTCCCTGCATTGGTCTCTCCAATGATGGTAACAGGTATTCCATTCTTGATGGCATTCCCTATACTGAAGGAGTGAGCTAGTTTCGAAATCACCTGCTCTATTTCATCGGCTAATATTTTTAGTTCGCTGCGGTCGGCAAACTCTATGTCGTCGTGGTCGCTAAAGTCTAGCTCTAGTTCCATCAGTGAGGTAATGTGTAGCAATCGGTCACGTAGGTCGGTGAGTTGTTGACTAAAACCTCCACGCATCTGGCTCATCGCTAGTCGGTGAGTAGCTGCCGAGGTTGAGGCTATTAAGTCGGCCACTGCTTCAGCTTGGCTCAAGTCCATCTTACCATTCAAGAAAGCGCGTTGAGTAAACTCACCAGGTAGCGCAGAGCGGCATCCCTCTTTAACGAGAAGTTGAAGCACCTGTTGCAGGATGTAGCTAGATCCGTGGCACATAATTTCTGTACTCTCTTCTCCTGTGTAGGAGTGGGGGGCGCGGAAGAGTGCCACCAGTACCTCGTCTATTACTTCGCCCGCTTCGTTGTGTATATTGCCAAAGCTTAGGGTATAGGCTTTTCGTTCCGATAGGCTTTTACCTTGTATAGGGGTAAAGATGCGCGTGGTTATTTCGATGGCTTCGGGACCCGATACACGGATGGTTCCGATAGCGCCGCCTTGTGCAGTTGCAATGGCGCAGATGGTTTCTTGAAGAGTGATCATGTACGAACTATAGTGAGAAATTAACAGTATAAATAGGTGAGTTTAGCGACTCAATATAGCTATCTCCTTCAAAGAGAAGCGGCTGTTTAGCGTCGGGATTGAGAGGAGTGGGGGTGAAGCCACTACCGTTTTTTACCAGCTACAAAAGTAGTAAAAAGTGATGAGATAAGGTAGTGATTTTGCGATTCTTGGTTGTTTGAGTAGAACTTACAGCTACAAATCTTTTTTAGGCAGTGACATTTCTCTTTTTAGTAGAGGTTATTTGCAACCAGTTGTACTACCTCTTCCAAGTAGTGACGGTCGGTTTCATCAAAATCATTGAGTTGGTCGCTATCTATATCGAGTACGCCCACTACTTTGTTATCTGCAACGATGGGAATAACAATTTCTGATTTAGAGAGAGCACTACAAGCGATATGTCCAGGGAAAGCATCTACGTCGGGTACCAATTGAGTCTCTCCGGTGGCCCAAGCGGTACCACATACCCCTTTGCCGTGACGAATGCGGTAACAAGCCACACCTCCTTGGAAAGGTCCCAACACCAATTGGTCATTTCTAACCAAGTAGAAGCCCACCCAAAAAAAACCAAAGGCTTCGCGCAGGGCAGCGGCTACATTGGCTAGTACACTTACCTCTTCTTTTTCATCTTCAATGAGAGCGGCCAGTTGCGGCAGAAATTCGTTGTATTGTTCTTCTTTATTTGTGGCAGTTAGTTTAAAAGTTGCTTCCATGGGTTTGTTTTTTTGCAAATTGGGTTTACTATTATAAGACACCTCTTCTCTCTCTACTATAAGTTTGTCGAAAAAAAAAGCTTCATTCTTCACACTCTTTGTGTATCAGTGGTTTATGGTGAAGTTTCTTGTTTTTTTCCTTCACCTTTCCTTCACCTCCATTTTACTTAAAGCAGGCGGTTTCAAAGGGGGGATTCTGCTACTAGCAGCTTCTTTTTTCTTCGCTTTTTGGCGTTTGGTGGCTCTCTCTCTCTCTCTCGAAGAAGAAGAAGAAGAAGAAGAAGAAGAATCGTTGTCTCTATCTGGTGCTTCTTCTTTTCGTCGCTTTTTGGTGGCTCTTTAAAGCGGGAATTCGATTCTTCCAGAAAAGAATTGAATTCCCGCTTCAGTAGGGTGGTGAAATTAGCTATCATTGCTTCTCATTAGCAACGATTAGCTATTTTAGTTGCTTAAATACGATCCAATACCGTTTTAATCAAGGTGTCGATAGAGTTTTTATAACCCGTATTGGCCTCTTTGATAAGGCGATTGGCTATTACCATACAAACTGTCATAGCTTTGTGTCCCATTAGTTTCCCTAATCCGGCTAGAGCTGAACTCTCCATCTCAAAATTGGTAATGCGATATCCCTTGTATTCAAAGTTTTCAATTTTTTCATTTTGGTTGGCATCAGCTAATGGAATGCGTAGTTCGCGACCTTGTGGACCAAAAAAACCACCTGCAGCAATGGTAACACCACGTATCATATCATTTTGGCCAATGCGATTAATCAGTTCAATATCAGCATCAACAACGTAGGGAGCAGGTTGGCACATATTGCCTGTCCATCCCATTGCTTGAATAAAAGCAGCTTCGAAAGGAAGATCACACACAGCATTACGACCGCTGTAGAAGTTGAGTAACCCATCAAATCCCATCGATTTCTCAGAGCATATAAAGGTTCCTACAGGCGTATTGGGTTGCAAACCACCACAGGTACCTATACGCACTAGCTCGAGCTGACGGAACGTCTCTTTTTCGTAACGAGTTTCGAAGTCAATATTAGCTAGAGCATCTAGTTCATTAACCACAATGTCGATGTTGTCGCAACCAATTCCCGTAGATAGTACGGTGATACGTTTCCCTTGGTAGGTACCTGTTATGGTCTTGAATTCACGGCTCTCTACTTCGAACTCCTTATTGTCAAAGTGCGAGGCAACGAGGGCTACTCGTCCAGGATCTCCTACTAGAATTACTTTATCGGCCAACTGTTCGGGGCGTAGGTGTAGGTGAAATACGGAACCATCGGGGTTGATGATTAACTCGGAGGGGGCAAAATATTTTTTCATAGCTCTTGTTTTTTAGATTGTATTTAAATTTAGGTAGAAAACTCTTTACTATGTAAGTAGGAGGTTGCTCAAACTTACTTATAAAGTTAGTGTCTCACGGCTGTGCGACAGGTGTTTCACAGTAGTGAGACACTCGTCGCACGGTAGGATTACACCCGTTTCACAGCCGTGAGACACTAAAATAGAGAGGGTAAGTAACTTACTTCCTATAGCTTTGTAGTGAGCTTTGTGGCTTTTACGGAAAAGAGAAGCGGTTGTTCACTTCAAAGAAGTCGGAATTCGGTAACTTATAGCTATAGGCTGTAACTATTTCGAAGAGAATGATTCTTCTATACTCGCTTCAGGTTTAGCAATATTTTCACGCATGCTGGTGTCAGCTTGGATATTTTTCATGCGGTAGTAGTCCATAATACCCATATTTCCACTGCGGAATGCATCTGCCATCGCTTTAGGTACTTCAGCTTCAGCTTGAATAACGTTTGCACGTGCCTCTTCAGCTTTTGCTTTCATCTCTTGTTCCAAGGCTACGGCCATGGCACGACGTTCTTCGGCTTTGGCTTGAGCAATGTTCTTGTCGGCATTTGCTTGATCGATTTGAAGAGCTGCACCAATGTTACGACCTATATCGATATCGGCAATATCAATGGATAAGATTTCAAAAGCAGTACCCGCATCAAGTCCTTTGCGCAATACCAATTTAGATATTGAATCTGGATTTTCGAGTACCGATTTGTGGTTGACAGAGGAACCAATAGAGGATACAATTCCCTCGCCTACACGAGCTAGAATGGTATCTTCTCCCGCACCCCCTACTAATTGGCGGATGTTGGCACGTACCGTTACCCGTGCTTTGGCAATGAGTTGAATACCATCTTTTGCCACAGCAGTTACAGGAGGAGTATCAATTACTTTGGGATTAACCGACATTTGTACGGCTTGAAATACGTCACGTCCAGCTAAGTCAATACCTGTCGCCATTTGGAACGAGAGTTCAATATTGGCCTTTGATGCTGAAACCAAGGCGTGAACGACCTTTTCTACATGCCCACCAGCCATGTAGTGTGCCTCAAGCTCATCGCGCGTAATGGTGTTAAGTCCTGCCTTGTGTGCCTCAATCATAGCAGGTACAATGATATAGGGAGGAACGTTACGAATACGCATTAAGAAGAGTTGGATGAGGTTAATTCGTACACCTGATACTTTGGCTGATAGCCACAAGAAGAAGGGCACGTAATGAAAGAAGAGTAGGATGAAAATTATCCCTCCCCCAATCAAAATCATTGAAAGAAAACTGGAATCTAACATAGTGATCTAGTTTTAAAGTTTATACTTCTGTTTATTTTACTTTGCGTACAAAAACGGTATGTTCGGCAATTCGCTCAACATAGACGGGTTCTTTTTCATCTATAAACCCATCGTTTGATTTTACCTCTATTGTATCTCCGTTAAAGTCAGCATTTCCTATGAGAGCAAGGCGTGTTAGAGCTACTCCTTTATCGCCTACTTTGATGTTTATTCCCTGCAGTTTGTCCATGTTGTAGTCTATCTCTTTTTTAAGAGAGAGCTTATCTACGGTGTTAGACTTCATGAACCAAACAATAGCGGATACTCCTCCAAAAGTTGTAATAGCTAGGGTGATTAAACCGCCAGATACTCCTAGTTCAGAAAAGGCATAATAGTTGGCAAAGAGTAGGCAGATCGCCGAACAGATTCCTGCGATGCTGCTTCCTGGGATGATAAATACCTCTATAAGGAAGAATAGTATCCCCGCCAATATAACTCCTATAATAATTAATACTTCCATAGAATAGGCATCTTTAAGGTTTATTTTTTTAGTGATTTAATTTCGCTATTACGCACATCTTGAGTCATTTTTTTAATCTCTATCCAAAGTTGTTTTGTGCGTTTTTCCATCTCTAGAATGGCGGATGTCAACTCTTGCTTTTGTCCATTGCTTCCTGCACCATACTGTTGGCGTTTTTCTGTCAACGCTTGCTCTAGAGAAACTACATCTTTCTCTTTTTGTTGCAACTGTATATACATTTCTCGCGCTTGTTCTGAACGGAAATCACCTAAGGTGTGGTAGATGGCAGTATCATCAATGATAAATTCAAACTCTCCTTTTTTTGTCTTTTCCGATTTGCTATAAATCAGAGCGGCTAAGCGTTGTTTGGCTGTTCTGACCTTTTTCTCGTTCTTCCACGTTGCTTGAATGGAGTGTAAACTTGCTGCTTCTACTAGCTCTTGATCCGATAGATTTTCGTAATTGTATATGACTTTTGATTCATTTGGAATAAAGACATAGATACATACCATTCCCTCGGGTTGATTACGATCTGAGGCAAACCAACCGAGTTGGTTGAATTCATCAATAACAAGCATGTAATCATTCGCACGTGAATTAAAGGGCATTCCTATGTTTTCGGGGCGAAAGTATTGACCTGTTTCTGAATTGTAGCGCGTAACAAAGAGGTCATATCCACCTAAAGAGGACTCTCCATCAGCGGCAAAATAGAGAGTGATTCCATCAGGCATTAGGAATGGATTATTTACATTTCCCATGGTATTAAGTGAAGAGATAGGTTCCTCTTCACCCCACCCATCGAGGAGTTTCATCCGTGTATAGAGTTCCATTTGACCAGCCTCATTGCTATTACTGTAGATTAATTTATTACCCATTTCTGTTTGATAGGCTGTCCCAGTAATTTTTTCATCTTCTCCCAATTGGCCTGCCTCTCGACTTATTTTATAGCTTTCTAGAAAGTTCTTTTTATCGACAACAAAGCTATCGATGACCATAATCTCTTCAACTCCTTTCATCATACGGGCACCGATGCGAATGGCAGCAAGTTCAGCTTCAGCTGTTTCGGTGGCAATTTTACGCTTTTTCAATGAGTTGACATACTCTTCGTATTTTGCAACAGCTTCGTCATATCGGTAGAGGTCCGCATAAAGTTTTCCCAAGTAGTGATATCCTTCCAAAACTTTTCTATCTGCACTTTTTTTAAGGTAGGGGAGTGCTTTGGTTTTTTCGCCAGTTTCGTAGCAGCAGACACCATACCAATGGTTGTAATTGGCATTAGATGGAGCTTTTTTCACCAAACTTTCGAACATGGGTTTTGCCTTTTCGTACTCTCCATTGGAATAAAGGCTTTTGGCGAGTTCTACATTTTGAGCGGTTAATTGAGTAACGGCTGCTAGTAGTACTACTAGAATTAGAATATTTTTACGCATACATTTGAATCTATATAAATTCAAAAATACAATTATTAATTTGAATTCAGGGGGAATCCTCTTGAAATTAAATCAAATAAAAGTAATTCTTTGAATTTTAATCAAAAATAGAAGAAGCGATTTCTGGTTGTGATTTACAGGAATTTTCTCTGTTATAGTTTAACAACTAGCTTTTTCATCCCATCAGTCATAAATACCTGATAAGAACCCTCCTCGTGGGAAGCATAAATGAAGTAGACTTCTAGTTCAGGATGTTTTTTGCAAAAGGCTTCTGCTTTCTCGATTCCCATAACCATAAAGGCAGTTGCATAGGCATCTGCTGTTGTACAATCTTTAGCTATGACTGTGGCCGATAGGAGGCTGTTCTCCGCAGGATATCCTGTGAGTGGATCGATTGTATGCGCATACTTTTTGCCATCTTTGTAATAAAAATTGCGATAGTTACCCGAAGTAGCCATACCTATATTGCTCATCTCCAAGATGGTTTGTAGCTCTTGATTGATGGACAATGAGTCCTCTATAGGTTTGTTGATTCCTATTCGCCACAACTTCATTTTCGGGTTTTTTCCTTTTGCTACAACTTCACCACCAATATCGACAAGGAAATTTTTGATACCTTTACTCTCTAGCAATTGGGCTACTTGGTCTACTCCATATCCTTTGGCTATAGAGCTGCAATCTAGAAGGGTTCGTTTGTCCTCTTTTACGATTTTTCCATCGCTGAGTTTTATTTTTTTATACCCTACAAACTGCTTGAGACTATCTATTGTGGCAGTTTCTATGCCTGCTGAATGTTTAAATCCAAATCCCCAAGCATTGACTAATGGTGCGACAGTTATATCGTATGCTCCATCAGTTTCTGCTGCGATTCGTTGTGCAATGTTATATACTTGTACAAAATGGGTATCTAGTTCAACCGGTTCGTTTTGATTGACTTTCGTAATGATAGACTGTTTTTTGAATGTCGATAGTGAATTGTCGACCTCTTTTAGACGATTCTCAATCTCCTCTTTTAGTGATTCGTCTGATTGATAAGTTATTTTATAGATTGTTCCAAATACCAATCCTTCATCCGTGCGGAATGGGGGTTGTTTCTTTAAAATGAGTATGGTTCCTACCACAAGCACGGCTAGAAATAAAAGTTGCCAGATGAGTTTTTTCTTATTCATAAAGGTGTTTTTTATAAGTCCTTAAATTAATATCCTTGTTTCGTGTAAATACATCTACTCAAAGGAGAATGGCTTGCGAACAAATGGCTGCTTAACTAGCTCAATTCCAAGAGGATGCTTTGTGATTCATACTCTTACTAATTGGCTTTTAGAGGAGGTTATGCTGTAAGGTGTTCGAATAAAATTTTAGAGCCAATTCCTATAAGAATAACTCCTCCCCATAGCTCCATATGTAGATTAAACCGTTTGCCAAAGAATACCCCAATGCTGCTTCCCATTAAAGAGAGAATAAAAGAGGCTATTCCTATGGCAGTGATGGGCCATAAAATGGAGTGAATCGTATCCATATCCATAAAAGCAAAGGAGATGCCTACAGCTAATGCATCTATGCTAGTTGCTATGGATAGGGTTAATATTACTTTGAGTAGAGTGGGATTGAAGCTTTTCTCTTCCTCCTCTTTAAAGCTTTCTCGAATCATTTTAACTCCTAGGAAGCTAAGCAGTCCAAATGTAATCCAATGGTCGTATGCTTCTATAAGGTGGCTGAAATGGGTTGCGCTAAACCATCCTATGATAGGCATAGCAGCTTGAAAAAGACCAAACAGGAGAGCCATCTGCAGAAAAGTGCCCCATGCAATTCGTTTTAAGTAGATACCACTTGCGATAGATACCGTAAAGCAATCCATACCTAAGCCGATGGCTAATAGCCAAATTTCTAAATTTGTCATTTTTTAAAAAGGGAGATTGTATGAGAGGTTATAAGTGAATCCGAATGTGCTAGAGTTGTTTGACCCAAAACCAGGTGTATACCACGGTTCACTATTGAGTGCTTTTCCCGAATTAAAGCGGATTTTCCAGCGTGCAGAAAGGCCCATACAGACGCCTTTAAATAACTCTGTTTTTATACCTATTACAACCTCTCCCCACGTAGATTGGCTCTTTACGTTTTCATAAGCTACGGGTATGATCTCTCCCCATATAGGGTCTTTTGCTCCCGGGGTAATGACATCGTACGAAAAGGAGGTATATCCGACACGTGCTCCTACAAAAAGGTAGCCTGGCAGATAGGGCTTATTGTAGAGAATGTTGTAATTAGCTCCCACTCTAAAATAGGGAGCCGTTGTTTTGTAGTAAATGTGAGTTTCTTCGTGAGTTGCTTCAGCCTTTGCATAACCCAACTCAATCACAGGGATATACCGATTCTTTAAATTGGCCTCTAAAGATATTTCACTGCTTAATATGTTTCCTCCGAAAAGCTTGCTACCAATACCTAGTAGATCAATTCCTATATTCAGACCTTGGTAAAAAGGAACTTTTTTCTCTTCTAAATTGGCTGCTGTATTCTTAGTTACTTGGCTAGGAGTAGAACTTTTTTGCCCTTTTAGAGGCGTTGTTATAATAAAGCTACTGACCAGTAACAGTATAATAGATTTGAAAATTATTTTTTTCTTCATTGTTGATATCAGGGTTTACAGTAACAATAGAGTCTAGTGCATTGCGGGTATAGTTGATTCGTTCCACATGGTAGAAAACCATAGGTTTGCAATCGATGTTACTCACAAATGGAATGGGTTCGTGATAGACCTCAATGGTATCTTTCAAGACCTTGTCGTAATGCATAACATAAGTGGTTTTTGTTGTGTAACTGAGAGGTAAACTCATACTCGTCTCTGGACGATTGAATACGGTGTCGCTTGCGACTGTGTCCCCTCTAATGATAAATCCAATAACAACAACACTATCTTTTAGCTTTACGGGGTTATGCGTTTGGCTATCCAAAAAGGAGAAGTGTGCATGTGAAGTTTTGAATAGCGGGCAATCACTTTCATTGCATCCCACAATAAGTAGATTTATAACCCCTATAAGGAGTATGAAAAAGGAAAAATTCTTCATATTTTAAAGTTCTTTCTCTATTTGATAATTATTTCTTTCGGGTGCATTTCGTACTACAAGTTCACCTAAGAAACCTGCTAAGAAAAGCTGTGTGCCTATGGTCATAAGCGTGAGTGCTAGATAAAAATAGGGCGAGTCAGTTATTAAAATGTAGGGCAATCCATAGCTTAATTGGTATATTTTATTTACCCCTATGGCAATGGTAGCTATAAAGCCTAAAAAGAACATAAGCGAACCTAGTAAGCCAAATATATGCATGGGACGTACACCAAATTTAGATAGAAACCAGAGCGTTATTAAATCTAAGTACCCATTGAAAAAGCGGCTGAACCCAAATTTGGTTATTCCATATTTTCTAGCTTGATGCTGTACGACTTTTTCGCCAATACGTGTAAATCCTGCATTCTTTGCTAAATAAGGTATGTATCGATGCATCTCTCCATAGACCTCAATCTGTTTGATGACCTCCTTTTTATAAGCCTTTAAGCCGCAATTGAAATCGTGCAGATTCTTGATGCCTGATATAGATCTAGCTGTAGCATTAAAAAGTTTTGTAGGGAGAGTCTTTGAAAGAGGGTCGTAGCGTTTTTGTTTGTATCCTGATACCAACTCATAGTTCTCCTTCGTAATCATATGATATAGGCCGGGAATCTCCTCTGGGCTATCTTGCAAATCTGCATCCATAGTGATGACAACATCTCCTTCTGCTCGTTTGAACCCACAATAGAGTGCGGGTGATTTCCCATAGTTGCGTCGAAACTTAATCCCTTTTACTTCGGGGTATTGGCTGCTTAGCTTTTCTATAACCTCCCACGAGGAGTCTGTACTTCCATCGTTAATGAAGATGATTTCGTAGCTAAAGGAGTTTTTGTCCATAACCTTCTTAATCCAAGCGTGTAGCTCGGTTAAAGATTCCTCTTCGTTATAGAGTGGGACGACGACTGAAATATTCATAATGCTAGATTTTATTTTTGCGCATAACAATAAGGGCTAGGATAAGCGCTGTAAGCAATCCAAAGAAGATGTTTTGCGAAATAAGTTGGAAAGTCATTTCAATAGGAGTGAGCGCACTTAACTGCTGAAAGGCCTCTTCCATTCGTAGAATGGATTGCTGTACCTCAGGATCGACCATCGTTGTTTTTAATGTATCTAACGATGTGGTGTACTGCTCGATAAGAAAACCGTTATCCATGTATCGGAAGTAGATATAGTGCGCTACAGCAGAGAGTAGGGATGCGTAAAAGAAAACTGAATTTGTAAAAAGAAAAGCGTGACTGAACGGTATGTTGTTTTCACAAAAGTTCTTGCGATAGGAGTTGACTAGTCTATAAGCAACAAAAGGAACTGCTATAGTAAGTCCTATAAATAGGAATCCTAAAAAAGGGACTTGTAGACCTAAAAAGAACAATATGAACTTAAATATCCAAAAGATGCCCATTATTGTTCCGCCACGCATAGCACATTCGTGTAGAGTTGATTTTTTATTCTTCATTTCTTTGTGTAATCTCTTTTTCTTTTAATATATAGCTAGATATGTCTGCTTCTGTTGGGTTGACAGTTGCAAAAGTACTATTTTTTGCTTCAATGCGATGCATGTTTAAGGGGGAATTTCTTTTTTTTTGTGGCAGAGGAGAAAAAAAGATGTTCTTATTGTTGCAGAATTAAAAAAAAGAGCTACCTTTGCAATCGAATTTAAAAACGGGTAAGTCCTATACGGCTAGCTCCCTTCAAATCCTCCAGGGCTTGATCGCAGCAAAGGTAGTCGGTTGTAGCGGCGCGATATAGATCGCTTACCCACCCGCCTCTTTAGCTCAGTTGGCCAGAGCACGTGATTTGTAATCTCGGGGTCGTTGGTTCGAATCCGACAAGAGGCTCAAATGTGGAATGAATAACTTTATTCCATATTTTTTTGCGAAAGATTTAATTGCAAACTAATGTAAAAAAATAAAAAAAAATGACAAAGCTGAATTTAAAATTGATTGCATTCTTATTGGTAACAACATTTGTTGTTCTTACATCTTCTTGTAAGAAAAGTGATAGTGATCCTATCCCAGCATCAACGAAAACACTTGAGTATAATAGTGAAGTGAAGTTAAATTTATTGAAACCTTCAGTAGCTTCAATGACATTAAAAGATGTAGTGGTAAAATTAGTGCTTGATATGGATAGCAAGAAAATGACAACTTCTGTGAGATTGAAGATAGATGATGTTGGTTTTGACCATTTAATAGAAGTTCCAGGACTGGAATTCACAGAACTTGGTGGTGAAATTACAGTGAATCATTCAGACGGTATTTCGATACAAGCTGATGGTGAAACTTATATAGTAAGTGATACTAAAGCTGTCTTAAAAGGAGATTCTTTGAAACTTGGACATTCTATTTTATCAGGAGATGGAAAATTCCAATGTGTAGTAAATGTAGGAGGAGAGCTGAAGAAATAAGCACTTTGTGGAGATTAAAAGAATGTCCTTTGTCGTTTGAATAAAACGATAAAGGACATTCTCTATAAATAGACGTATAAAAATCCGTCATTTGCTGAATTCTTTGGGTGGAATATGGGTTCACCCTGCAAAAAAAAATTGGAATCCTTTTTGTTTTTGTTGAACTTATAATACTTTTTAGTGTTCTGGAGGTTTAATCTTTATTTCAATGGTTTCCATTAGACAGTTGTTCTAAAAGTGTATCTTTGTCAGATGCTTCATTATAAGATAAAAGAATTTATAGCCGAAAAGGGGTTGTTGAATCCTGCTGATTCTGTTTTAGTGACCCTTAGTGGAGGTGCCGACTCGGTAGCTCTTTTGCGCTTGTTGCTTCACCTAGGATATCGTTGTGTGGCGGCTCATTGTAATTTTTCGTTGCGAGGAGAGGAGTCTGATCGGGACGAATCTTTTGTAAGAGAGTTGTGTCAAAGATGGAATGTGCCATTGGAGGTTATTTGCTTTGATACAAAAAACTATGCAGCCACTCAGAAGGTCTCCATTGAAATGGCGGCAAGAGAGCTGCGCTATCAGTGGTTTGAAAAACTCAGGGTAGAGAGAGGGCTGGCGGCCATAGCAGTGGCTCATCATCGGGATGATAGTGTGGAGACGCTTCTTCTCAATTTGATTCGTGGCACAGGTATTCACGGGATGAAGGGAATATCGCCTAAAAATAATTACATCATACGCCCTTTAATTCAGGTAAGTAGAGAGGAGATAATAGCTTATCTTGAGAGAATTAACCAAACTTATGTGACGGATAGTACGAATCTGCAAGATGAATATACGCGCAACAAAATACGCCTCCACCTACTTCCCTTGTTGAACGAATTTAATCCCTCTATTAGTGAAACATTGGGGCAAACGGTTCAGCGATTGGCTGAGGTGGATAAGGTTTATGAAGCGGCTGTAAAAGAGGCGAAAGAGCGGGTGCGTGATGATAAAGGTATCTCTATTGACCGCTTGCTGTTGGAGGTTTCTCCTTCTGCTATCCTTTTTGAATGGTTGTACCCTTTGGGTTTTAATTCAGCGCAAATAAAAGAGGTGTTTCGCTCCTTGCATGCAGAGGCGGGTGCTCGTTTTAGTTCTCCTCGGTGGGAGTTAGTAAGAGATAGAAGTCACTTAATTTTACAATCAATAGAAGAGAAAGAGGCATCTGTGCTTCTTCCGCAACTGAATGTGTCGCTGATTCCATTGACTCCCGATTTTAAAATCCCCTTGGATAGAGAGATCGCTTGTTTGGATGCTGATAAAATCGTCTTGCCGCTTACTGTTAGGCGATGGAGGAGGGGAGATAAATTTACACCACTGGGTATGAAAGGACGAAAGAAAGTGAGTGATTATATGAATGATCGAAAGTTTTCGCTCTTTGAACGAGAACGACAGTGTGTGGTTTGTATGGGAGATGATGAGATTGTTTGGTTGGTGAATGAGCGGTGTGAGCATCGTTTTCGTATAACAGAGAAAAGTAAGAATGTGCTTTTGCTAAGGGTGAATAGTGATATTGAAAGCAGCTGAAGGTTGTTAGGTGGAGTCTTGAAATAGATATTTGTTGCAATTAAGATTGATGCGCGTGAGATTGTGGGTGAATTTATCTTAGTCCCACTTTTTTGAAAGTTTAAAAGAATGCTTTTCTCCTCTATAAACGAGTCTATTACCTGTTTTCTTTCTCTTTTGTGATTCGCATTTGAAAAAATAATTGTGCCCAATATTTGCATTTTAAAATTAAAGCACTACCTTTGCATCGCATTTAAGGAAAAGCGGTTTTGCGAAACTGAAACGAAAGTACCTAAAGATGCTAGCCGGGCGAATTCCAGAGCGGCCAAATGGGACTGACTGTAACTCAGTTGTCTTTCGACTTCGGAGGTTCGAATCCTTCTTCGCCCACACTTTTTTGCGGAAGTAGCTCAGTTGATAGAGCATTAGCCTTCCAAGCTGAGGGTCGCGGGTTTGAGCCCCGTCTTCCGCTCTTAAGCGTTCGAAAATTATTCATAGAATGATTCTCGAACGCTTTTTTTTTATGTTCATATATGAAGCTCTGAAGGACGCTTTGGCTCATCTGCAAAAGGGCTCACCCGATAAAACCGGCTCACCCGATAAACCCTGGGGATTCCTTTTAAAATTATTATCTTTGCTGCATGGATACACACGGATTACTACTTTTAGCTCAGGTTGTTTTACCTGCCGATATATTGACACGATTCACGATTACGAAAGTTGAGTCTAACGAGAACGATATTTGCATCTACTTAGATGAACGAGTTAACGAAGAACTCTTAGCTGACATTCAGGTTGAATCTAAGGGTTTTACAGACCCTTCCACTGTTCGCGATTTCCCTATTCGAGATAAAGGCGTTGACCTTGTTGTTCGCCGTAGGAGGTACTACAATAAGTCTACTAATCAAAGCTTCTCTATTCCCTTTGATGGGCTTAAAGCTGAAGGTGTCCGCTACTCCAAGGAGTTTGCGGCTTTTTTAAAAGAGGTGTATGGAGACCAAGCCTACGACCTCCCGTTTGCTTGAAAATTACTACCATATAAATGGTGATAGCTTTGAGAAACAGTACAAAGAGCAGTTAAGCGGTTATCGCACTTGGGCTGAGTTATCCCACGCAGATGAGTGGCTAATTTTCCCCGAAAATATAGGAGAAAGTATTTGTATTGATGAAACCTCTATCAGTGATGGAGAACTCTATACGATCGTGACCAATAGAGCCTCTAGAGGAGGTAAAGGATGTATTATCGCAATAGTTCAGGGAGTTAAATCAGAAGATGTCATTAATACCCTAAGATTGATACCACTAGAGCTCAGAGAGCAAGTTAAAGAAATTACTATGGACTTTTCAAATGGTATGAATCTAATTGCTAGACGTTGC
>JBOFMR010000085.1:0-2569 GCA_051658485.1 Phocaeicola sp. | reverse complement strand
TGTCGTATATCTTGTTATAATCCCATCTGAACTTTCCGTTTGCTTTCCATATATCTTCTGTGTTCCAATCATAAATAGGATAAGCGTTGTATATGTGTGACTCCTCTTCGTTTCTGAATAGTTTGGTTGTCCATTGTTTGTCCTTGTAGGTTATCTTTGTTGTGCTTGCTATTGTCCTCCATCTGTTTAGGCTTTCGTCTGTTCGTATACCTACACAACACGCTGTTTTCTTTCCTTTAGAGAACCATTTTGCAAAAGCTGGTACAAACTCTTCAAACTCCATTCCGTGCTTAAAGAAAGGAAAATAACCCTCATCTGAAATAACGTACTTATGCGTTGGTAGTTCTCTAACCCAAGCGTCTTTGGCTTCTTTATCCCAACACACCCAATGTGGTTGAAATTGAGATACTGCGTTTCTTAAATGGATAGGTAAGCACACCCACCATCCTTGAACTTCTTCTTTGCTGAACATTAACTCTGTGAACTCTATTGCTCTTTGGTATTGAGCTTCCATATCAATGTATAGAACATTAACGGGTAGTTTATCCATCTCTCTAGCAACCTCGATAGCTAGATTAAGCAACACTCCACTATCCTTACCGTTTGAGAATGATATGCAAACTTTATCAAACTCGCTAAATATCAATCTATATCTTTCTTTTGCAGCTTCGTATACATTCATAGTTCTTCTTTTATTTGTTCTTTAGTTTTGTTTTTGAAATACTCCGTCATATTCAACTTCTTTGAGATGTTCAAGTCTATTAATGTTTCAAGCCCTACATCTCCAGTTAGATCGTAATACTTACAGTTATATTCTTGCCCAGTTCTGTATGTTCTCCTGCTCGATTGAATCCTTAGCGCATAATCCCAATTCTTATCGAAGTAAATAGTATGGTTATATTCTTGAAGATTCAGCCCTAGAGATTCCTTTTGATAAGATAAAACCTTAGCCTTAGGATACTTTTTCTCGCAAGCTTCTCGGCTGTCTATGTACTTACAAAATATAATGCTCTTCTCTTGTGGTATCTCTTTAAATAGCATATCAAGCAAATCAAACTTAGATTCTGAACAGCAGTATGAATGTTGCATCTTCTGCGTCATGGATAAGAAGATGTTGTTGTTTCTCCAAGTCATCTCCTCGTTGTCCAAGAACTTAGCTTTAATCTCATTGTAGGAATCTTTCTCGCTTTCAGATATGTTATACCTTAACACTTCATAGTTTTGCGTTATATTGAGCTTTAAATCACACTCGTATATATAATTACGTATAAGGCTGTATAGATAATCTATATTGTCGAATCCCGTAATAAATTCCTTTGTGTATGATTTCCTACCACCGAAGTTCTTTGTTACGATTGTATATTTACAGAAAGTGTTCTTAAACTCCGCTACATTCATATTTAATATTCTAGGCGATAAGAACTCCATCTGCGACCACATATCCATTATGTTCTTAGTGATAGGTGTTCCGTTTAGAATCAACTTATACTCTGACAATTTTGATAGCTCAAGCATCCTCTTAGTTCTCTTTGCGTCTGCGTTTTTCATCTTTAGCGACTCATCAACTATTATAAATGGTTTACTTGAGCCTTTTAGCTTTCCCATAACCTCGAAATATATTCTATCTGAACCTTGTATGCTTTCTATTCCGTAATAGGCTGAATCAGCTTTAAAACCGCCCCATTTGATAACTTCATCTTTGATTGATGATATTGTTCTCAATGGTCCAACCCACACGATTAAATCGCAATCCGTTGAGTTGGCTAGTTCGATAGCTACTCTGGTCTTTCCTGTTCCAGCTTCCATAAATAGAGCACCTACTTTCCACTTGTTTAGGTGCTCCTTTGCTTTTGATTGGTTATCTAGTAAGCTCATCTATCATATTGTCTTTAATCGGTTTAATCTTTGTTGGCTCGTGCTTAATCACGTTGTAAGAAGGTAGCATATTTCCTCTCTCGTCAAACCAAGCTTCTTTCTTTCTTGAATATTGGATGTTCTTTTTCTCTAGTATCCAAGCTGCTATCCACCACGCATCGCTCTTCATTACATCATCATCTTCTCTAATAACACAACTCTTTGGTAGTATATCGCTGCTACCATCAAAGGAAGTTGCTTTAAATGCCTTGTCAGATATACTAACAAGGTCTTTTAATCTTACTGAATATGCTTTTGTTTTCATAGTAGTACTACATCTTCAATGTTTCTAATAATCTCACCCTCAGAACAAACAACAAATGGTAAGTGTTCCCAATAATCTGGTTCCTTACAAAACATCTGTTCTCTTGTCGGTGTTTTGCAGATTAATATCTTCGCTTCGTATCCAAGCTTAGCACAGTGCTTTATTGCAGATGCTAATGTTTTAGACTTGAATGTTATCTCTTCGTTCCCGTTTCTTAATGTAAAAATTGCCATAATCGTTTTTTTTAATTGGTTTATTATTATGATACAAATGTAGTGCTTTAATTTGTAATACGCAAATAAAAAGGATAAATAATTTAAGCAAAACAAATATTTAACATTTGAGCATAAAAAACACCCCCTACTCATCACAAGCAAGGGGTGCAAAACC
>JBOFMR010000084.1:0-1535 GCA_051658485.1 Phocaeicola sp. | reverse complement strand
CTTCATTGTCTAATCTAGCACGAACTGATGATGGATTTTTAAGTTCCACTGCCTTGCATACATCTGCCAAGCAGAATAAAGGTTGTTCACTTGTCCCAGCTACTCTGATAGCTCCGAACTTTTCGTTGTTAAATACTTGTGTAATTTCCATATTGGTAAATTTAAGTGTAAAAAAAACAGCCGAAATAGAACTCTATCTAACTCGGCTGAATTGTCGCTTTAGAATGGGCTGCTAAGCAGGTGAGAGTCACTCTAAAACGATATATACAATTAATTTCTTCTGTCTTAATTAAACTCTCACATCTAATTCTGATACAAAGATAGTGAAACATTTTTAATATGCAATACTTTCAAGAAAAACTTTTGGATTATACTTCAATTGATATTGCTTTCTCATATAAGCTATAAGGCTATCGAAGTCAGTAATAAACCCATCTGTTATTAATTCGGCTAACTTCGTTTCGAAATCGGATAAGCGTCTTTGGTCGTAGTCTGAACCTTTTTTGTTTCTGATCGCTTTCTCATGTTTGTTAAATACCACCCAATTTACTCCCTCGCTAACCTTCTTCATTGCTGTCTGCATAAAAGAGTCTGAAACGATTGTTTTAACTGCTGCTGCAAGGATTTTATAAGCATCTCCTGCTTCGTTACGATATTTAATCATCTCGTCGTAAACAAACTTTATTACAGTAAGCTCAAAGGTAGGATTAATCCACATCGCAAACTTTATGAATAGATATGGGTGCATCCACACTTGGTCCTTTGTTCTACCGTTTTTTGTCTGTCTGCCCTTGATTTCCTTAACTACTTGATTATCACCATGGTCGATTTTCCGACAATGGCTCAGGTCATTCTCTAGGGCTATTATGAACTCCTTTGTATTTGATGATTCGTTAAACTCAACCATCCTCTTTCTCTTTGCTGAAATAGAACTGTTCCATTGGCTTAACAGTTCGTTTGCATTGAAAAACCCGTCTTTAGTTCTTTGTGTAACAGTGAAGTCGCCCAGCTGCCTTGTCATTAATTGATTCGTGATCATATTTTTTGTTTTAAATAAATTCTATTAATCTCAAGCACTGGAAGGCTTAAATTATACTCCTTATTTAGCATCTCGATGCGATTGTTGATATTGATAACCTCGCACTCTATGTTTGTCTTGCCCCAGCACTTGTTGTTTCTAAGTTTCTTTCTTACGCTCTCAATATAGATACTATTGGCAACGTGGATAGCTACGTGCATAGAGCTTACCATCGTGCCTTTTTTTGTGATCCATCCTTTTTTGCCCCAATAATCTATCACATATTCGGGGCTAACTTCTAGTTTAAAGTCTGTAATGAACTTTTCAATCTCTTTTTTGGTGTATGGCTGTTCCATTTTTTCTTTCTTTTTTGTTTATTTTTTTTTCTTTGTATTGTATATATACAGTGTATATAATTAAGGTTGTGTATACAATAACAACGCAAAGGTTATAGATCTTTTTTAGGATTTTGCAAACTCTGCCTAAGCTAGATTTTACTCTAGTTAGGAGTTTGCAA
>JBOFMR010000083.1:0-3277 GCA_051658485.1 Phocaeicola sp. | reverse complement strand
CACCACAACTCAAGATTGGATTGTAGGAAGTGCCAATGAAAAAAAAGAGACCTACATCCCTGTAGATATTGACTTTAGCATCAACAAGGCCTACAACTTCTCAGTAAACTTTGGTACAGGTAATGGTGGGTATGACGATGACGGTGACCCCATTATTGACCAAAAAGAGATGATTCAGTTTGATACTAACTTTAGTGACTGGGATGACGAAACAATCATTCCTGTTCCACAACCAGAACCAGCTAAAATGAAGTTTACAATTAAAACTCTAGCTGATGGCGAAGAATTTGTCTTTCCATTTGGAACTATTGATGGGCCCGCTTTCACCGAAAGCTACACGCTCCACATAAATTGGGGAGATGGAAGTGCAGTTACTGAGATTTCGCCAAATACGGAAATCACGACAGAAACGGCACATACATACACTAAAGAAGGTACCTACCAAATAACTATAACTAGTTCAGAAAAGGATTATGACAAAGTCCAAGTACCTCTATTATCCTCGATGAGTAAGGGTGGACGTGAAGGCAACGTTTTAACGGGGCGTATCATTAGCATAGATACCCCGCTATTACACATAGGTGGGGAAATGGACGGGGATAGGATGGACAACATGTTACCCCCGGCGTTTGCTGGTCATCCTATAACAACAATTCCCAAAGATTTGTTAAAGCACAACAAGCAAATTACAATGATAAGCGCTGCATTTCAAGGATGTACTGAATTAAAATCTATCCCTAAAGAACTGTTTGATTATACCCCAGGAATAACTGACCTTGGAATGGTATTTGCTGGGGCGGGTATAACAGAGATTGACCCAGATCTATTTAAGAACTGCACACAGCTTAAAAACGCCCCAGGACTCTTTATGTTATGTACTAGTTTAGAAAAAATTCCTGCAGGACTTTTTTCTAAAAACTCACTTCTCGAGAATATGGAATCAATCTTTGGAGGTTGTGTAAATGCAATTGTAGAAAAAAATCTATTTTGCGACGAAGATAGTGAAAAAACGACTCGCTTTGCTGGCATTGCACCTAACTTTACTGGCGCTTTTAATGGCGTAGGTTCTGAGCTTGCTGAAGTGGAAAATAGCTTCCTTCCTGAACTATGGCTCTATACATATAAGGACGGAATTGGTGAGCCAGCTCAATATGGTAAAGACTCTTGTTTCACAAATGCCAATGCATCCAATAGCGACAACGTTGATGCCGGTTGGGAATAAAATCCTACCCCTCCTTTCGCCCACTAAGATTATCACACTGCAACAAAGTGGTAAATCATCAGTAAATTTCTTGTTGCTTTTTACAAACAGGAAAGGCGAGATTCTATAAAAGAGAAGAGAACGACCTAATAGGCGTTTATCTACTTAAAAAGTTTCACCTTGGCACCCCTTAAGAGGGAGGTCAAGGTGAAATCTTTTTTTAAGAGCTTCGTACAAAAAACCGGGGCTCATACAAAGGCTCACCTGAGAAAGTTGGCCCCAAGCAACACTGGGTCAATAAAGATTATTCAGTGAAGATTTGGTGAAGACTATTTCCCACTCTCTTCACCATAACCTATTGATAATTAGAACATGTGAAGGGTTGAAGGGTTTTTTACTCTTTTATTTTAAGTAGAAGAGAGTTTCAGGCTCTCTAAAAGGGCAATAAGCATACTAAAAAAGGGATTGGTAAACAGACGACAAGTGAACAAAAAGAATACCATCCCACAACTTTTACGGGTAAGAATAAATAAAATATTGCTCTCCAATAAAACTTAATCCCTTTAGAAAATCGCTTGATTTTTCTATAAGCCCATCAGAAAGCAAATAAACTTCAATTTAGACCTATTCTGCTGAATTCCTACAAAATCATTAGCAGCGAAAAGAGAAACCCCTTTGTAAGGAATCTCAACAAGCAATTGACTATCAGATGAGATGTTAACAATCGTATAAATTCGATTTTTAAGTGAGCTGATTGGGATGACTATGACAAATAGATTACGGCTACACCTAGACTATGGTATGATTAAACAAAGGCTGTGCCCTTTGTTTAAATTCAATGAGTTATTAACGAAATATCAGTAAAGGAATATTTAATCTAAATTAAAAATAACATACTTATTTCTTATAAAAAATAAAAAAAATAAGCTATTTTTGCAACAAATATGGCATTAGTATCACAGAGAGAAAAAGAAAGTTATCAAAAAGAGACAAAACAGATACTAAAAGAGGAACTTATTACAAGAACAAGTTGGATCAAAATATCAATCAACAACATTCATTTATTTAAAAAATATGAGAAAAAAATTACTGGTCCCTATAGCTGCTCTACTATTGGCTAGCAGCGGATGTACCAAACACGACTTGCTTAGCAACAATCTCCAAGCAACAGGAAACAATGTCTCTTTCCATGCCTATACAGGAAAGACTGGAAAAATAACTCCTACAACCGACAAAACGTTTAACACCTTCCGTGTATATGCCTACCAAGGGGCGACTGATATTAGTTGGGCAGATCCAACCAAATTGATGACGGATGTGGAGGTAATTAAAGGAACCAATGCTTGGGAAGCGACTGCACCTACGCCATGGCCTGCAGAGGGAACCAATGTACAATTCTTTGCTTTCTCCCCAAAAGCAGAGGCAATAGAGGGGGGAAGTACCATCACTTACAATGCTCCTGCAGGTAATTTTCCTACCCTCACGATGACAACTGCAACAAATGTAGAAAAACAACAAGATTTACTCTTTGCACAAACAAATAAATTCCCTACTGCAGCAAAAGATAAGCACCAGAAGGTATCACTAAACTTTAAGCATGCATTGAGCAAGTTCCGTTTCAGCGCCAAAGTACAACCCAACCAAATATTATTCATCGATAGTGTATCTATTTGCAACTTGAGTAATACAGGAACACTTGCGTATGCTGCAACCCCTAGTGAAGGATATACAGAAACTGCAAATTGGTCAGACGATGATACAAAAAACAGAGCTTTTAAAATAAAGCTAACCACTGAAGCAAGTGGCGGACTTACAAATAGTGACAAAGCCATAAGTATTACGGAAGACGATGGAGCACCATTGGTTATCCCACAAAAACGCGACAAGGTAGATGTTACGGCAGGAGGAAAAAACATTTTTACTGGCCAAAATCAACGCTCTTACATCAAGATAACATATTCACTTCAAAACACCACAACTCAAGATTGGATTGTAGGAAGTGCCAATGAAAAAAAAGAGACCTACATCCCTGTAGATATTGACTTTAGCATCAACAAGGCCTACAACTTCTCAGTA
>JBOFMR010000082.1:0-37767 GCA_051658485.1 Phocaeicola sp. | reverse complement strand
CCAAATGATGGTAAATCTATTTATTTCCAAGTTCGGTATCAATCCAAACTCAAAGAAAAATCACAAACTTGTCAAAGAACTATTGCTCTACGGAACTAAAGCGGCGTAAAGTTAATCAAAACTTAACGAACTATTGTAATCCATAATAAAAATAAAATAAAAAAACACCTATATAAACAGGTGTAAATAAAGAAGTTAACAATAAAAACAACGCCTAAAACAATTATCAACTAAGTTATCAAATGCTTTATTGATTTAAAAAAAACGCAACTACAAATAGATAATTTCTTTTTCTATATATTTGCCCAAAACAAAATAAAAATTCAGATTAAAACTATTTGGTTAAATACTTTAAAGTATGGTCTGTCTTATTTTTTCAATAATAGAGCAATTCAAACAGATCATTTTTAAACACAATTAAAAAATAATTTTATGATGAAAACGATTAAACTATTATCATTCGGAATTTTAGCGACTCTTGCTATGAGTGGCTGTTCAAAGGAAGATTCTCCCCAGGCAAGAAACTTTACTGTAGAGTTTGCAGTAGATGGAGATAACGGTAGTGTAAGCCCATCAGGGAAGATAACCGATGAGGAGGGCAAAGAGGTCACCGCACTAGCAACACCAGAAGGAACGTTTTGTTTTAATGGTTGGTATGAAAGTGAAAAGCCAAACGATAAGCTCAATAGCGGTGGTGACATTACTGTTGACGACGCAAAAGGTACATTGAAAGTAAAACTTACAGAGGCAACTTCAGGCAAGAAATATATGGCAAAATTTGCTGAGACCCTTAACACTGTCCATTTTTTGGCTAGCGGAGAAGGTACGGTAAATCCTGAAATTGGATCTGTTTCAGCAGGTAATAAGCTATCTTCAATTGCTGAGCCAAAACCTGGATTTAAGCTTGTAGGATGGTTTGATTCTGAGGAGAAGAAGATTGAGACAAGTGATACCTTAGCTACTGTTTTTGTATCTAACGACGGGAAGCAGCTGAATGTCATATCATCGCTAGACGAAAACGAAAAAAGCTACACAGCTAAATTTGCTGAAACTCTTTACACCGTTAATTTTTTGACTAGTGGAGTAGGTACGGTAAATCCTACCATTGATAGCGCTGCAGTTGGCAAACCTATCGTGTCAATGGCTACGCCAAGTGGTGGATATACACTTGTAGGCTGGTTTGATTCTGAGGAGAAGAAGATTGAAACAAGTGATACCTTAGCTACTGTTTTTGTATCTGAAGGTGGGAAACAGCTGAATGTCATATCATCGCTAGACGAAAACGGAAAAAGCTACACAGCTAAATTTGAAAAATTTTACACCGTTAATTTTTTAGCTGGAGATAACGGTGAGGTAACTTCTGGATCTGTTAGTGCAGTGGAAGGTCAGTATGCATCGTCAATGGCTAAGCCTAAAGAAGGTTACGGCATTGCTGGTTGGTATAATCCTGATCTAACTATAATTGTAGAAACCGATACCTTAGCTAACATTTATATTTCTAAAGATGGAAAGCAGTTGAATGTTAAGTCATTATCAGAAGTAGATCAAAATATATTTCTAGCTAAATTTCTCCCACTCCATACTGCTCATTTTAAAGCAGAAGAGGGAGGATCTATAACCTCTGAATCCGGTAGCGCTGCAGAAGGTAATTACATATCATCAATGGCTGTAGAAGCTGATTATGGGTTTGATGGTTGGTATAATGAGGCTGGTTCTAAGATTACAGCAGAGACTACAACAGCTGATATATTCGTTTCTGAAAACGGCAAAAAACTAAATATCAAATCAGTGCCAGGAATGACAGATAAAACTTATACAGCTAAGTTCTATGTTGGTAGTTCTCGTCTCTATGTATCTGGAACAGGTGATTCAGCGAAGCTTCTACTTACGAAAAATCCTAAAATAGGTGGAGCCATATTTCAATTTGGATCTATTATTGCTTGGTCTAGCAAAAATGGCCCTGCCGTTGTGGATTTCAATCCATCAAATATAGCAAGCAATTGGGATAACAGCTGGACTGTAGGCGCAACCTTTCCTACACACGTTATAAACAACTTAAAAGCCGCTAAAGGTGACCCATGTAAGCTTATAGGTTTTACACAGAAAGAAATAAAGGACGCTCTCAATAATGGCACCTTACTTGAAAATAAGAAGTGGCGTTCACCCGAAATTGATGAAAATATAGCATTTCTTAATTCGGGGTATTCCTTTTGGACTACTGTAGAAGGTACCCACGGTTTTTACATAGGCCCTGGTGCAACATCTAGTGGAACTGGTGGAGAATTTTTTCCTGCCGTAGGGTATCGTCCAAGCGAAAACGAAGTTGTAAACTTTACTTTTGCAACAGTTTTGTGGTCTAGCTCTCCATTTGGCTCCACTTCCGGTAATTGCACACTTTTTTACATGCCTAATCACGTTTCAGAGAGTGCAGAATTAGGCCATCATGTCGCTACATCTGTTAGATGCGTAAAACAATAGTCTTTTTTTCTATGGAATAACTATTTAATTCATCCACAACTCTATTAAAGAAGGTTGTTTTGAGCTTCATTATTCATGAACTTCAAAACAACCTTTTTTTTTGTATGTGCGAATCCCAAAGCAAAGACACCTCACCAAAATTAAAAGAAGAGGCATCATCTCCTACGAATTTAACTTTAAACGAGTAATAGTTAATAGCTGATAGCTCGCATAATTAACTCTACTTCCCATAAATAGCAGCCATTATTTTCATTACCTTTGCCCCTTCTTTTCTACCTAGAAATAAATAATAAGGACATTGGCTATGCTTCATACATTAAAGAGCTACTTTGGTTACGACACCTTCCGTGCACAACAACAAGAAATCATTGAACATATTCTTGCAAAAAAAGACACTTTAGTCTTAATGCCCACGGGGGGAGGTAAATCGATTTGCTACCAACTACCAGCCCTCTTAATGAAGGGGACAACCGTAGTGGTATCTCCTCTTATTTCACTAATGAAAGACCAAGTAGATGCATTACAAGCCAATGGTATAGCAGCCCGAGCCCTAAATAGCACCAATAATGAAACTGAAAACTTAAACCTGCGTAGAGAATGCCTACAAGGAAAAGTAAAACTCCTCTATATATCTCCCGAAAGATTACTCTCAGAGATGAATTTTTTATTAAGAGACATCCAAATAGCACTTTTTGCCATTGACGAAGCACACTGTATATCGCAATGGGGGCATGATTTTAGACCTGAATACACCAAGTTAGATACCATTCGTAAGCAGTTCCCACATACCCCTATCGTTGCCCTAACCGCTACTGCAGACAAGATAACCCGAGAAGATATTTTGCGACAATTGGCTTTAAAAGAGCCCAAGACTTTCCTCTCCTCCTTCGATAGGCCTAATTTAAAACTCGAAGTAAAACGGGGCTATCTTCAAAAAGAAAAAACACGTACGATTCTCGATTTTATTGACAAGCATCACGGCGACTGTGGCATCATCTACTGCATGAGTCGCAGCAAAACAGAAAAAGTGGCCGAAATGTTAGAAAAGCAAGGAGTAAAAGTTGCCGTCTACCATGCAGGACTCACTGTAACTGCTCGCGAAAAGGCACAAAATGATTTTATAAACGATCGGGTGCAAGTAGTTTGTGCCACCATTGCCTTTGGAATGGGCATTGATAAGTCAAACGTGCGCTGGGTAACTCACTACAATCTACCCAAAAGTATTGAAAGCTTTTATCAAGAGATAGGCCGTGCTGGACGAGATGGAGTGGATAGTGACACACTCCTATTCTACTCCTTAGGGGATTTAGTTATGCTCACTAAGTTTGCAACAGAGAGCAACCAACAAGGAATCAATCTAGAGAAGCTAAGCCGAATGCAACAATATGCCGAAGCTGACATTTGTCGTCGTCGTATTCTCTTGAGCTACTTTGGAGAGAGCGTAGAGAAGGATTGTGGTAATTGCGATGTGTGTAAAAACCCACCCGAACGATTTGATGGAACCATACTCGTACAAAAAGCATTAAGTGCCATTGCTCGCACAAACCAAACCATCGGTACACGCACATTGGTAGACATATTAAAAGGATCAGCCTCACAAGAGATTATAAGCAAAGGATACGATCAACTAAAGACCTATGCAGCAGGTAGGGATATCCCTGCTCGCGATTGGCACGACTATCTGCTACAGATGCTGAATCTAGGCTATTTCGAAATAGCTTACAACGACAACAACCATTTAAGAATAACCAAAACAGGAGCGAAAGTACTTTACGGAAAAGAGCAAGCGATACTAGTAGTCATCAAACGAGAAGAGTTTGTAAGCAAAAAACAAACAAAGAAGAAAGCAGTTACACAAACCTCTTTCATCCCTCCTACAGCTGCCGAGGTGGATCAAAATCTATTCGAAGAGCTTCGTGCACTACGTAAGAAGTTGGCTGATCAGCAAGCCATACCAGCCTATATTATACTTTCAGATAAAGTACTTCACCTCATAGCGCATGAGCAGCCCACCACCATTGAAGCCTTTGGTGAAATTAACGGTATTGGTGAATACAAACGAGACAAATATGGGAAAGAATTTATTGCTACCATAAGAAAGGTCTTGAAAAAATAGCACCAAGATAGGTAGCCAACAGCAATAAACACTCCTTTTAGAGATAGCTAGACGGTTCTCTTATTAAGTAGCAGAAATTACATGTTCCATTCCCCATGAATCAATAAAACAGTAACTCACGAATTACAGAGTGGGGCTACATTGCACAAAAGATGCAGTTTTTTGTATATCCTCCCCTACTTACTCGCCTTAATCCTTGTTTGCAATTCGGGGCGAGGCATACCTAACTTAATGGCCTTCTCAAAAGAGACACGTGCCTCTTTCTTCTTTTTTTGAGAGAGATAGATATCCCCACGAATTACATATATCTCTGCATTATTTGGAGTTAATTTCTCAGCACTCTTCAAGTCAAGTAGAGCTAAATCAGGAGTATTCATCGCAATTTCAAGATAGGCCCTAGCTACTAAGATGGAGCTATCCTCAGGATAAAGCAGCTGCAATCGGTTATACTCCTCCAATGCTTCACGATGACGCATCCACTTTTCAAGTAACCAAGCCAACCCCATTCCTGCCATTTTATGACTGGGCTCTACTTGCTGCAGAGTCTTATAGTCCATTTGTGCTTCGGCATACTCCCTACGTTGTGCATAAATATATGCCCTATAGAGTAATGCCTCAGGATTTAATCTATCTAAATCAAGCACCTGACAATAATCCAAGTAAGCTTTATCCAGAAGATTTCGCTCCAAATAGAGCGATGCTCTATCTAGTAAAACAGGTATAGCATAAGGGGTTATATTGAGTGCCAATGAATAAGATTCAATGGCCTCTTGAGGCTTTTCCAATCTACGCTGCACAGTACCTAAATTCGAAAAAAGCAAAGCATTTCGCACATTTGAAGGTTCTAGTTTCAATGTCTCTTTAAAGAGTTGCTCTGCCTGAAGAAGGCTATCTTTCTCCACTGCCTGCAGAGCTTTTTGAGCCATTTCACTGTAAGTCTGAGCTGAAAGAACATTCGCAAAAAAAAGAGCCAAACAGAGAGTTACTATCTTTACCATTCCTAATTGTATTTGCATAATCTAACGATTTGAGCAACAAAGGTAATGGAAGCAGAAAGATAAACAAGTTGGTTGAGAGAATAAAATCATGGATAAGGATTAATTTATCTGACTACACCTTATATTACTACGAAGAGAAAGGTGTATCAGAAAACAATTGCAGAGAAAAGATTTGCAATATTTGAGAAGAGTTGCACCCAGATAGAGGCAAACTACAGCCATCTAATAATCCACTCTTTTTTGCAGAATAGCACCAAGAACTTCCATTCACATTCATCAAGATTAACGAATATCAAACTTGGTTTTACTCCGATAAAGCATTGAAGTTTACTAACAAGAAACTAGATAGCAACAACTAATAGACAAATTAATTTGTTATCTTTGTCCGGTGAACGGTTCGGTTTACCGGACTTTTATATTTTTAATCTATTAAGAAACAAATGGGTAAAGTTTTAATTATCGGTGCTGGCGGCGTAGGTACTGTCGTAGCACACAAAGTGGCTCAGAATCCTGATATTTTTACAGAAGTAATGATTGCAAGCCGCACCAAATCAAAATGTGATGCAATTGTTAAGGCTATCGGAACCCCAGCTATCCAAACAGCACAGGTTGATGCAGACAGCGTAGAAGAACTTGTTGCACTGTTCAATAGCTTCAAACCTGAAATTGTTATAAATGTAGCACTTCCTTACCAAGACTTAACCATCATGGAAGCTTGTTTACAAACAGGAGTAAACTACCTAGATACAGCTAACTATGAGCCTAAAGATGAAGCTCATTTTGAATATAGCTGGCAGTGGGCTTACAAAAAACGTTTTGAAGAAGCGGGCTTAACAGCTATTTTGGGCTGTGGATTTGACCCAGGAGTAAGTGGCGTCTATACAGCCTATGCAGCAAAACACTACTTTGACGAAATCCATTATCTTGACATCGTAGATTGCAATGCAGGTGACCACCACAAAGCATTTGCTACCAATTTCAACCCTGAGATTAACATTCGTGAGATTACTCAAAACGGCCGTTATTTTGAAAACGGAGAGTGGGTTACAACCAAACCGTTGGAAATACATCAAGATATTACCTATCCAAACGTAGGTCCACGCGACTCCTATCTACTGTTTCATGAAGAGCTAGAGTCATTGGTGAAGAATTTCCCAACCATCAAGCGTGCACGCTTTTGGATGACTTTTGGACAAGAATATCTTACACACTTACGTGTAATCCAAAACATTGGTATGGCAAGTATTCAACCCATTAACTACAATGGAATGGAAATTGTACCCCTTCAGTTCTTAAAGGCGGTACTTCCTAACCCACAAGACTTGGGAGAAAATTACGAAGGAGAAACATCTATTGGTTGCCGCATCAGAGGTATTAAAGATGGCGAAGAACGCACATACTATGTATACAACAACTGTAGCCACAAAGCGGCTTACGAAGAGACTGGCATGCAAGGGGTAAGCTACACAACAGGAGTACCTGCCATGATTGGTGCTATGATGTTCTTAAAAGGAGAATGGAAAAGAGCAGGTGTATGGAACGTAGAAGAGTTCAATCCAGATCCATTTATGGAACAATTAAACATACACGGTCTACCTTGGCACGAGGAGATCAATGGTAACCTAGAACTATAAAATCATGATTGTAGGAGATAAAGCCCCCGAGCTATTGGGATTAAATGAAAAGGGAGAAGAGATTCGCCTAAGCAACTATCAAGGAAAAAAAATCATTCTCTACTTTTACCCAAAAGATAGCACATCCGGATGCACAGCGCAAGCTTGTAGCCTACGTGATCACTATACTGAATTGTGCAAAGCGGGATATGAAGTGATTGGAGTAAGTATAGATAGTGCCCAATCACATCTCAAATTTATCAATAAGAATGAACTCCCCTTTACTCTAATAGCAGATACAGAGAAAACGCTAGTAGAAGCCTTCGGTGTATGGGGAGAGAAAAGTATGTATGGACGCAAATATATGGGTACCTTTCGAACTACTTTCATTATTAATGAAGAGGGAGTAATAGAGAAAATCATGCTCCCTAAAGAGGTGAAAACGAAAGAACACGCATTGCAAATATTGTAATAATAGAATTTTATGGCAAAGAAAGAGAACGAAGAACTGTTTGCTGCAGGTGCTGGTAACAGCGAGAAGCTAAAGGCGCTACAAGCTGCCATGGAAAAGATTGAGAAGAACTTTGGTAAAGGTTCTATTATGAAAATGAATGCTGACAGTGTGCAAGAGGTAGAGGTTATAACCTCAGGATCGATTGCGCTAAATGCAGCATTGGGTGTAGGTGGTTATCCTAAAGGAAGAATTATAGAGATCTATGGTCCTGAATCGTCGGGTAAAACAACATTGGCCATACACGCCATTGCAGAAGCACAAAAAGCAGGTGGTATTGCTGCCTTTATTGATGCAGAACATGCTTTCGACCGCTTTTACGCAGCGAAACTAGGTGTTGACATTGATAACTTATGGATATCTCAACCGGATTGCGGGGAACAAGCTCTAGAAATTGCTGAACAACTTATCCGTTCATCAGCGATTGATATTATTGTTATTGACTCGGTAGCGGCATTGACTCCCAAAGCAGAAATTGAAGGAGAGATGGGCGAGAACAAAGTGGGGCTACAAGCTAGATTGATGTCTCAGGCGCTACGTAAACTAACCTCTGCTATCAGCAAAACCAACACAACTTGTATCTTTATCAACCAATTACGCGAGAAAATCGGGGTAATGTTTGGCAATCCAGAAACAACGACAGGGGGGAATGCATTGAAGTTCTACTCATCAGTACGTTTGGACATTCGTCGTGCCAGTCAATTGAAAGATGGAGACGAAGTGATTGGTAACCAAGTACGAGTAAAGGTTATTAAAAACAAGGTTGCTCCTCCTTTCCGAAAAGCTGAATTCGACATTATGTTTGGAGAAGGTATTTCAAAAGCTGGAGAGATCATTGATTTAGGAGCTGATTTGGGCATCGTTAAAAAAAGCGGTTCATGGTACAGCTATAACGAAACCAAATTGGGACAAGGACGAGATGCTGCCAAGCAGTGTGTAAAAGATAATCCTGAATTAGCAGAAGAGCTAGAAGGGTTAATCTTTAAAGCCTTGCAAAAGAAAGATTAAAAGGGAAAAAGTTCACTTTACCCTCTTACTCATCTTATTCAATGATTGATAGTTACACCGGAATAAATAGGCTGTAATAGCAATTATACAAAAATCAAAATAGAACTTAACTTGACCATTTATAATGGCTAGTTAAGTTCTATTTGTTAAAAGAGCCACTCTCTTCTACTTAAAACAAAAGAGCAAAAAAGGCTTCAATCCTTCACACGCTCTAATTATCAATAGGTTATGGTGAAGAGAGCGAAAAATAGTCTTCACCAAATCTTCATTGAAGAATCTTTATTGCTCCAATTTTGCTTGGGGCCAACCTTCTCAAATAAGCTATTATTGCTGTCCGGTAAAAAATGGTACGAGTCATTATGTTATCTGATAATCAATACGTTGCTTCGATTCATTAAAAAGGGGCTTGTCTTTGCATTGGCTAATGATTTTGTAAGAAACTCAACGGAATAGACCTAAATTGAAGCTTATTTACTCTCCAATAGATTCTATATATAGGAAAATCAAGTGATTTTCTAAAGGCATTAAGTTTTATCGGACAGTAATAATAAGCTATGAAATCTTGAACTTCTTCAACAACCGTGCGACTAATACATCGGCAGAATGTTTTAATGCAAAGCTAAAAAAGTTTAGGGTAGATTTAAAAGAGGGGTGAATGATGTACCATCTTTTTTATATAGAGTGGTGAGCCGCTATCTCCTTTTAGATATATGAGAGGAGCCATACCAAACTCTATCTTAGAGTTAGGGTATGGCTCCTCTTTGTATAACCTTTTTCTCCAAAAAAAGATCAAGACGAATAGGAAGATGGTCACTATACCCTCCATTGTATCTTCTTCCTTTATAGGTTCGAAAAGGCGAGCTCCCACCATAACGCTCATCCTCCTCTAACAGAAAAGGATGAGCGATGATTTCTACTTGGTCGTAGGAAGTTCCTATTCTGTTGGGCTCATCCAGCAACAAACTGCCCGACACAATGAACTGATCTAAAATACCCCACTCTCCTTTATAACGATAACTCCCCGCTTGACATACATGCATCAAGTTATAGAGGGAGTGTGACTCTGGCTTTTGAACTGGAGAAGCCGCTTTTAACACTTCAGTCAACGAACGATTTGATGGATAATCATTGAAATCCCCCATAATCACCACAGAGGGAAACAAACGAATACTCATTATAGAATCTACCGCTTTGAGAAGAGTAGAAGCAGCCAATAAACGAAAAGGTTCGCTCTTTGCTTCCCCGCCCGAACGACTTGGGAAATGACAAACAAATAGATCCAGTGTGTCCCCTGAAAGAAGTTGACCCGCTACGTGTAGAATATCCCGAGTGGGTTTATGTGCCAATTGCTCAGCAGGGATACGAATGGAACAGTGGTTTAACAGTTTAAAAGTGGCTCGTTGGTAGAGCAAAGCTACATCAATTCCTCGTTGGTCGGATGAATTGGTCATTACATACCTATATCCTGCCTCACGCAATGGCGAGTAGCTAGTCAGCCCTGTCAAACAGTACTCATTCTCCACTTCGCACATCCCTACCAAATCGGGCACCTGTTTATCACCTGAGGCCACTATCACCTTGGCTATTTTAGTCAACTTATCTGTAAAACGTTTAGGAGTCCATCGATTTACACCCGTGGGAAGATATTCGTAATCGCTTTTTAAACTATCGTGCTTACAATCAAAGAGGTTCTCGACATTATAAAAAAGGATGCGGAAATTAGGCTGAGAAAATAGAATACCATACCCACCCAAAAGCAGGTAAAGCATAATAATCCTTTTTTTTAATAACCTTACATCCATACAATACAAATAAGGTAGATGAACAGAAAATGCGAGTCCCATTCTATTTTATCGAGCAACTCTTTCAAGTTATACAAAACAAAAATGGTTTGTGAAAATGCCCCTACCCTCTCAGCTAGTCCAATTGCATACTATCCACAAACCATTTTTTGTTGAAACCTACACTCCCCTATTTTTGTGGAATATGTTTTAGTAAATCCAATAAATGGTCCCAATATTTTGCAACAGTAGGAATAAGCATACGCTCATCAGGTGAGTGAACTCCACGAAGGGTTGGTCCAAATGAAACCATATCAAGCGAAGGATATTTCTCGAGGAACAATCCACACTCCAATCCTGCATGAATCGCTTTTACCTTAGGAGCAATACCAAACAAACGTTCATAACTTTCGTAAGCTAGTTTCAAGAGAGGTGATGAAGGATTGGGCTTCCAACCAGGATATCCATCGCCTATTGTAACCGTCGCTCCACCCAACAAAAAGGTTGAACGCACTGCTTCAGAGAGATCCATACGAGAAGAGAGAATAGAGCTGCGCTGACTTGTTACCACCTTTATCACAGATTCACTCTGTTTAATAGAGGCCAAGTTCGAAGAGCTCTCTACCAACCCTTCCATATCTTGACTCATGGCATATACACCATTCTGTACAGCATAGATGCTTTGTAATAATTTAGTTACCACACCGCGGTCAATAGCATATAAACAAGGAGACTCAGAAGAAAGTTCACTTTTCAAGTTAGGTTCAGTTACAGCAAACTCATTTTCAATCTCAGCTGTATAGATATTGATATCGATACGTACAGATTCTTTGTTTGCCATAGGTACTGCACAAAGTGCTGATGCCTCACGTGGAATGGCATTGTGCAAGTTTCCCCCATCAATTTCACACAAATAGAAATCATATTTGGCAGCCAATTGACTCAAGAAACGATTGAGCAATTTATTGGCATTGGCTCTATTCTTATTTATATCATCCCCTGAATGTCCACCTGTCAATCCCTTAAATGCTACGCGGAAATAGAAATAATCTTGAGGTGCAGCTATCGGCTCATAAGCAAATTCGGCAATAGTCCCTGCTCCCCCAGCACAACCGATAAATAGTTCACCTTCATCCTCCGAGTCAAGATTTATTAAAAGGTCACCCTCCATAAAGCCCGATTGCAGAGCAAAAGCACCTGTAAGTCCTGTCTCTTCATCTACGGTAAAAAGGCACTCCAATGGACCATGTTCAACATCTGTAGCAGCAAGCAAAGCCAATTGAGTGGCCACACCAATACCATTGTCTGCTCCTAACGTAGTACCATTCGCTTTTAGCCACTCGCCATCGATAACCAACTGAATGGGATCTGTTAAAAAGTTGTGTTCCACATCACTATTCTTCTCACACACCATATCAATATGCGATTGAAGAATCACCGTTTGCATCCCTTCATTTCCTGGCGTAGCTGCTTTCTTTATCAACAAATTTCCCGCTTGGTCTTGTTTACTCTCCAATCCATTCTTCTTGGCAAAATCATTTAAGTAAGCAATTATCTTCTCCTCTTTTTTTGAGGGGCGAGGTACTTGGCAAATCTCTTCAAAATAGCGAAAGAGTTCTCGAGGTTTTAAATCTTTTACAATCATAAAAATGTTATTTTTCTTATTAGTAGTTGCAATACATAAGCAAACATTTGTTAAATCCGCTCTTTTCTCACTTTCTTACTCTTTTTTTAAGAGAGTAATAGAGAGCAAAACAACATCAAAAAGTTATCTTTGCACTACAAAAATAAGTGAAATGCTTCAAACTATCCTCATCACAGTGTTAATTGTTGCTATCTCTGTAATAGCCCTCTCGGTAGGAATTATTATAAAGGGCAAGTTCCCAAACACACACGTAAGTGGGAACAAAGCTTTGCAACAGAAAGGTGTAAGTTGTGTACAATCCCAAGATAGAGAAGCACGCAAGAAAAAGCCTGAGGTAAAAAACAAGATGTAGTAGTAGTTGTAAAGCTAAATATAAAATTAATAACATAACATCTATAAAAATTATGAAAAGAAAACATTTCGTCCGCAACGGATTTGCAGCGCTAAGTATTGCTTTAGCTTTTACTCAATGTGCTGGCAATAGCAATCCTTCGTCTTCAACAACTACTCCAGATTCCGACCTAGCCACAGGTAGTACTACTATGAGAATCGCTTATGTCGAAATAGATTCTTTACTTACTAAATACAATTTTTGGAATGATTTGAGCGAGATGATGATTAAGAAAGAGGAAAACATCCGTACAACGATTAATGAACGAGCTAAATCATTAGAAAAAGATGCGCAAGAATTTCAACGTAAATTAGAGAACAACGGTTTTGCAACACGTGAGCGCGCAGAACAAGAGCAAGCACGTCTTTACAAGAAACAACAAGATTTACAAGCATTGCAACAAAAGCTAAGTGAAGAGTTGGCAACAGAAAACCAAAAGAATAGCCTACAGTTGCGTGATTCAATCAACTCATTCTTGAAATCATACAACCAAGACAAAGGTTATGATTTGATCATTAGCAATTCAGGATTAGACAATTTACTTTATGCAAATCCTGCATACAACATCACTCAAGAGATTACAGAGGGGCTAAACAAACGTTATTCTCCTTCTGCTAAAAAATAAAAACAGTGAGTTCTCAACTCCTTAAAAGTCTGAAACAACAAACTGTTTCAGACTTTTTTTTATTACCTTTCCACCCATATATTAAAACACTCAACCTATGAAAAAGAAGATTCTTTTTTTGCTTTTTGCACTCTGCATCGGCAACGTACTTTATGCGCAAAAGTCAATGCCAAAAGAGAAAGTTGGCACCGTGATTCAAATGGATAAAGCACTCTTTATTTCACAAATTTTCGACTATACCAATTTAGAAGCGGATTGGAAATATAAGGGTGATAAACCAGCCATTGTCGATTTTTATGCAGATTGGTGTGGACCTTGCCGCAAAGTTGCACCTATTTTAAAAGAGTTAGCTGCAGAATATGCCGACCAAATCGTAATCTACAAAGTAGACACGGATAAACAAAAAGAGTTAGGGGCTGCAATGGGTATTAAGTCGCTACCTACAATTCTTTTTATTCCTACAGATGGAGAGCCACGAATGATAGTAGGCGCAGCAGATAAAGAGACATTTATCAAAACCATTGAGGACCTATTGCTACAAAAAAAATAGAACTCATTTAACTTAGTGATTCAAGATAAGTGCGCGTTACTAAACTGTTTAAACGATTAAATACCACAGAAGGCGATAGATAAAGATGCTATAAATAAGATTTTTATCAGACGGCAATGGGGAAAAGAGAAGGCAATAGTATCCTTGAAACACTTTATCACAACATCTCGTTAACAGCTAAAAGAAATAATATGGCAAAATTTAAACGTATACTGCTAAAATTAAGCGGTGAGAGCCTTATGGGCGAAAAAAAATATGGTATTGATGAAAAACGTTTAAGCGAATATGCTGAACAAATCAAAGCCATACACGCAATGGGTGTACAAATTAGTATTGTTATTGGTGGAGGAAATATTTTTCGTGGCTTAAGTGGTTCGGCGAAAGGTTTTGACCGAGTAAAGGGTGACCAAATGGGGATGCTCGCTACCGTTATTAACAGCTTGGGATTAAGCAGTGCATTAGAGGCTGCTGGCGTAAAAGCACGCGTTCTTACAGCCATTCGTATGGAACCCATTGGAGAGTTCTACAGCAAATGGAAAGCTATTGAAGCTATGGAACGTGGCGAAGTGGTTATCCTTTCAGCAGGTACAGGAAATCCTTTCTTTACAACCGATACAGGATCATCACTCAGAGGAATTGAAGTGGAGGCAGAAGTTATGCTAAAAGGTACACGCGTAGATGGAATCTATACAGCTGACCCTGAGAAAGACCCAACGGCAACTAAATTTGACGATATTACGTACGACGAGGTATTGGCACGTGGCTTGAAGGTAATGGACTTAACAGCTACTTGTATGTGTAAAGAGAACAACCTACCTATCATTGTATTTGATATGGATACAGTGGGTAATTTAGAAAAGGTGATGAATGGCGAAAAAATTGGAACCTTCGTACATCCGTAAGTAACCCAAAAGGGTATAAAAAATAAGCTTCCCCCTCTTTGTTGATTTTTGAATCAATAAAGAGGGGGATTCGTATTAGGAAAATGATTAATAAAACCTTTTGCACAATCACAAAAATATAGTTACTTTTGTCCTATTAAAAAGCTATTATTTAGAACAATATCTTAAAAGAAGAAACAATATGACAGACGTTAAGAGCTGCCTCAGCGAGGCGCAAGAGAAGATGGACATGGGCATCATGCACTTAGAGGAATCATTTGCACACATCCGTGCAGGTAAAGCAAGCACTCGTTTGCTAGACGGCATCCGCGTAGATTCATACGGAAGTATGGTGCCTATCAGCAATGTAGCTGCTGTCAATACTCCTGATGCACGTAGCATCGTTATCAAACCTTGGGACAAAGGGATGTTTCGTGCTATTGAGAAAGCGATCATCGACTCTGACCTAGGTATTATGCCCGAGAACAATGGTGAAATTATCCGCATCGGTATTCCTCCATTGACTGAAGAGCGTCGTAAACAACTTTCAAAACAGTGTAAAGCCGAATCAGAAGCAGGAAAAGTAAGTGTTCGTAACGCGCGCCGTGACGGAAACGATACTTTGAAGAAAGCGGTTAAAGATGGTTTGGCAGAGGATGCACAAAAAGATGGCGAAGCAAAACTCCAAAAGCTACATGATAAATACATCAAAACCATTGATGAGATGTTGGCAGAGAAGGAGAAAGAAATCATGACTGTCTAAGCCTCAGGCTACTTGCATGAGAGGATTAGTCATCAGAAATACTGGAAGCTGGTACCAAGTAAAGACCGAATGCGGAAAAACCATTGAATGTAAAATCAAAGGAAACTTCCGATTAAAAGGTATTCGCAGCACCAACCCCATTGCCGTAGGCGATTGGGTGAAAATTATTGCCAACGAAGAGGGAACTGCTTTAATTAGCGAAATAGAGGATCGTAAGAACTACATCATTCGCCGGGCATCCAACCTATCCAAACAGTCACACATCATTGCGGCCAACTTGGATCAGTGTATGCTGATTGCTACCATTAATTATCCCGAAACATCGACCATATTTATCGACCGTTTCTTGGCAGGTGCCGAGGCTTACCGTGTACCCGTTAAACTGATCTTTAACAAAGTAGACCGATACGATGAAGATGAGATGCGTTACTTAGATGCACTTATCCAAATGTATACACAAATAGGGTATCCTTGTTTTAAAGTATCTGCTCTAGAGAATCAAGGAGTAGAGGAGTTAAAGCAGGAGTTGGCTGGAAAGGTTACACTACTATCGGGCAACTCAGGGGTAGGCAAATCAACCTTGATTAATGCTATTATGCCCGAACGCGCGCTAAAGACGGCAGGAATATCGGACTATCACAACAAAGGGATGCACACCACTACCTTTTCAGAGATGTTTCCCGTGCCTGATGGTGGCTACTTAATCGATACACCAGGGATCAAAGGTTTTGGTACTTTTGACATGGAGGAGGAAGAGGTAGGGCACTATTACAAAGAGATTTTTGCCAAATCGGCCGAGTGTAAGTACAACAACTGCACCCACCGTAGCGAACCTGGCTGTGCCGTTCGGATAGCTGTAGAGGAGCACTTCATCAGCGAATCACGCTATACTTCCTATCTTAATATGTTAGAAGATAAGGAGAATGGGAAGTATCGGGCAGCTTACTAAGCTGAACTACTTATTACTAATAAAGAAGCGAATAGCCCTGTAGGAACTATTCGCTTTTTTATTTATACTCTTCACAGTAGAGTAACAAAGAGATATAGCATTCATCCGAATTCCGCCGTATTTTCTTCTCTTTTTTCTTTCCGACTTTTGTATTCAAAAAGCATCTCGTTATTAGTCATACTAGTACCGTGAAGACGCTTACAATCACTTAACACTTAAAGATAAAAGCTACAGTAAAACAACCAAAGACAAAGAGTCTATTACATTGAAATTAAAACGATTGACATGCTTAGTGATCCCTATTTAGCACATTAATATTTAACACATCATTGGTTGTAATAAATATGTGTTGTTTCTGTGGTTTTACTTTTCAAATAAATTCGGCAAAATAAGCAATCGTTAAAAACAAATTAAAAAAACCGTTTATTTTTTTTAATTTGTTTTTTTATTTATTTTTGCAGTTTGATACGGTTTTAATATGTCATAAAACAACAAAGAAAATTATGCCACACCTCTATTTGTATAAATGAATTATCTGTAAAAAAACGCTTTTTAGTAGTAGATGCTTTGCGAAGCTTCTCCTTGTTAACAATTATATTAGTGCACTGCACGGAGCACTTTGAGTATATAAAATACCCTAGCAATTTACCTAGTTGGCTGGTTGGTGCCGATGAACTATCATCCTTTTTTGTTCATTCTATTTTTGCTGGAAAATCTTATTGCATCTTCTCTTTGCTTTTTGGTCTTACCTTTTATATTCAGAGCTGTGGATTGGCAAAGAAAGGGCTTGACTTTGGTTATCGCTTTCTTTTTCGTCTTTTTTGGATGATTGGCTTTGCTTATGTGAATACGCTTTTTTTTCCAGGAGGTGACATTCTTCTTTTTTATGCAACCATCGGCTTAATCCTTTTCTTTACGCGTAACTGTAGTAACAGAACACTTACTATTTTAGCCTTTATACTGCTTCTTCAGCCCCTTGAGTGGGCCCTCTATTTTCTTGGTTTTTTAGGTGAAAATAGTAGTACGGATCTATATAACCACTTAAGTGATAATATAGCTAATGGAAATTGGAATCAATTCTTTGTGGATAATATCCTCTTGGGTGAAAAAACATTTTTTACTTGGGCTTTTGAAGCAGGACGGGTTTCACAGACGGCAGCTCTTTTCCTATTGGGTAATTTAGCGGGTCGTTTTAAACGATTTGAAGAGAGTGAAAAGAGTACTCAATTTTGGATTTTTGTTTTAATGGGTTGTGCACTAATCTATGCTCCTCTTCAAATTTTTGTACGATTCATTGATAAAGGCTATCCCCACGTGATAATGGAAGCATGGAGTAATCTCTCTTTTGTCTTTATTATTGTATCTTGTTTTGTTCTTTCTTACTGGTATTTTGAAAGATTTAGAAAAATCTGTACTCCATTAACTCTGCACGGTAAGATGAGTTTAAGTAATTATCTTGGTCAAAGCTATTTAGGTGCTTTTATCTTTTTCCCTTTTGGATTAAATTTAGCTCCAGTACTTGGTATTACGATGAGTTTACTTGTTGGTCTTCTTATGTTTACCCTACAGCTCTTTTTGTCAAAATATTGGCTAAGTAGATATAAACAGGGACCATTGGAGAATCTTTGGAGTCGATTAACATGGCTCTCTTTCCCATCCAAGAAGAAGGATGAGGGATTGAAACGTTCTTTTTAGTTTTTTAGATACCTTCAAGGTAAATCTTGTAATCCCAGTTATTTCTCTTATATCTGCAATTATCACCCATTAGAATTAATAAATCCCTTGATTGTGAATGCTATCAAGGGATTTTGTCAAAAAAAGCAAAGGACAAGGAGAAACGGGTAAAAAAAGAGCTGACTAAGTTCTTTTAGGAACCTCATCGCATTTTTTACAAAGTAGCACATACCTATCCAAGAGTTAGCCCTTTCTGGCAACTTTGCTCTGATATTGTTAGCTCTGTAGACTCGCTTGCCTGTACCAAATGCTTAATGATACAAAATCATAGTAAAAGCAGCCAAACACAAAGAGTGTCAACACCTTTTCGCATATCGGAACTAGCATGACTAATAACGAGACGATTGTTTCACTCAAATTAAGCCTAGCTTTTTTTGAAGACAAAAATCGGAAAGCAAAACACGGCAGAATTTGGATGGATACAGAGCACTGACATCTATAGTAGCTTAAAAAGGGCACCCCAAATGGAGTGCCCTTTTTTTACTTTAATCGGAGAAGTAAGATTACTTACAGTTTCCCGCGCAACGAGGTTGCAACTGTTTGAAAAAGTCATTACCCTTATCATCTACCAAGACGAAAGCAGGGAAATCAACTACATCAATTTTCCAGATAGCCTCCATGCCTAGTTCAGGATACTCTACACACTCAATGCTCTTGATGTTCTCTTGCGCCAAGATAGCTGCAGGACCACCAATAGAACCGAGGTAGAAACCACCATACTTGTGACAAGCATCGGTTACTTGTTGGCTACGGTTACCTTTAGCCAACATAATCATGCTGCCGCCTTTGCTTTGGAATAGGTCTACATACGAGTCCATACGTCCGGCAGTTGTTGGGCCCATAGAACCACAAGCCATACCCGCTGGTGTTTTAGCAGGACCTGCATAATAGATGGGGTGATCTTTCAAGTATTGAGGAAGATCCAATCCGCTGTCCAAACGCTCTTTTAATTTAGCGTGAGCAATGTCACGACCTACAATGATAGTACCGTTCAAAGACAAACGAGTAGCCACTGGGTATTTAGAAAGCTCTTTCAAGATTTCAGGCATCGGTTGGTTCAAGTCAATTTTAACGACATCCCCTTCGCCTGCTTCACGCAATTCAACTGGAATCAAATCGCCTGGGTTGCTATCCATCTTCTCAATCCAGATACCATCCTTGTTGATTTTACATTTGATATTACGGTCAGCCGAACACGAAACACCCATGCCGATAGGGCAAGATGCACCGTGACGAGGCAAACGAACAATACGAATATCGTGTGCCAAGTACTTACCACCAAACTGAGCACCTAGCCCAATGTTATAAGCCTCTTCCAATACTTGTTTCTCTAGTTCAATATCGCGGAAAGCACGACCGTGCTCATTACCTGTAGTAGGAAGTGAATCGTAGAAGTGTGTTGAAGCCAATTTTACAGTCATCAACGTTTTTTCTGCCGATGTACCACCAATTACAAAAGCAATGTGATAAGGAGGACAAGCCGCTGTTCCCAATGATTTCATTTTTTCCACCAAGAAAGGAACCAATGTAGTTGGATTCAATACCGCTTTAGTCTCTTGATATAAATATGTTTTGTTGGCAGAACCACCCCCTTTTGTTACACAAAGGAAGTGATACTCCATACCTTCGCACGCCTCAAGGTCAATTTGTGCTGGAAGGTTGGTTTTCGTATTCACCTCATCATACATATTCAAAGGTGCATTTTGCGAGTAGCGCAAGTTCTCTTCAGTATATGTTTTGTATACACCTAACGAAAGAGCCTCTTCATCACAGCATCCAGTCCAAACTTGTTGCCCTTTTTCACCGTGAATAATTGCTGTACCTGTATCTTGACAGATAGGTAGTTTACCTTTTGCAGATACCTCTGCATTGCGTAGGAAAGAGAGAGCCACAAATTTATCATTTTCGCTTGCTTCTTTGTCACGCAAGATTTTTGCTACCTGCTCGTTGTGTGCACGGCGCAATAGGAACGAAACGTCGCGGAAGGCAGCATTTGCCATTGCCGTAAGCCCCTCTTTGGCTACTTTCAAAACGGGAGTTCCTTCAAACTCGCTTACAGATACGTAATCTTTGGTAAGCAAATAGTATTCAGTTGCATCATCGTGTCCTAAATCGAACATCGGTTGATAGTGGAACGGAGGTGTTGCCATACTTCTTTTTTAGTTGAATTAGTAATACGTTATATTCATTATAAGTAAAGCAAAGGTAGCAACTATTATCGAAATTTTTCTTTAATTGAAGCGAAAAGTTTTGGATTAAACCTCATCAAATTAGCTGGATAAAAAAGGGTTTTTAGTGTTGTACGGTTGTGCGACAGGTGTTGTACGGTTGTGCGACAAGCGTTGTACAGTTGTGCGACAGGCGTTGTACAGCTGTGCGACACTAAAAAGAGTAGGAAAGCAAGCGTAATTTGGCTTTGTACCAAGCTACCATTCAACTACTCCTTAGTCATAAAATAGGTATAGATTTCTCTTCCAATGGCAGCTATTACCTCGTAGTTGAATGCGTTGCTCTCGATAGAATTTGTTATAAAAATGGCATAGGCTATTCGTTTCCCATTGGGCAAGACCATTATTCCAATGTCATTATTTGCAGCCGTTACCCCCTCTTCATTCTGCCCTGAATAGCCTGTTTTGTGAGCTACCTGACTCCCATTGGGAAGTAAGTTACGAATAGAACCCGATGCAGTAGCAAACATCGTTTTCCAAAGGAAGCTTTGAGACTCCGCAGATAAGAGCGTACCACTATTAATAAGTCTCAATAAGCCTATCGAGGATGATGGAGTGGTCCAATTACGAAACTGTTTGTTCCAATCGGATTGCAATTGCCACTCATTATCTTCGATATTCACCCCTTCAACTCCAATGGATTGGAGATATCTATTTAAGCATTCAATCCCTCCCACCAACTTAATAAGTTTATCACAACCACTATTATCACTCTGCTGAATGGTGTATGCTATCACCTCCGACAGTGGAAGATTAGCAGTTCCATTGGGATGTGCTTGTCGTATAGGGCTCCAAAGATGTTCATACAATTCAGATTGGTTAAATTGCAAGGTATCTGTCAAATTGAATCTACCTTGATCGACACAGTGTAGTACCAATAGTGAAAGGTGCAATTTAAAAAGGCTCTGCATTGGGAAATGCTCTTCACTATTTATAGAGTAATTCTCACCCGTAGCTAAATCCATTACGGCAACTCCCAATTTTAACTCCTTCTGAACGACGATTTGTTCAATCTTACTTTTGAGATTTACTGCTTGCGCTGTGAATGAAAAGAAAAGGAGAGAAAAAGCGAGACCAATTTTCCCTTTTATCATTTTATATATGTTAATGTTGAGTTTGATGCAATTAGACCAAAATGGTTAAGAATATAGACTTATCCCGAAACAATGAATAATCATTCTTTATTTATACATCAAATATCCGGTTATTTCTCCAAATATCAATTATAAAGTAAAACACAAAGGTAAAAAGTTATAACCAAAAATAGTCAAAATGGAGCAGAAGTTCGCTCTATTTCAGGTAAAATCAATTTACAGTAACTACCTTTGCCGAAATTTTTTAGGATAAATCATTATGTCTATTTCAAAGAACAGAAGTCACGTCAAGGAAAGTCTGAAAGTCGCCTCTCCACTACTATTCAGTTTGTTACTTCAAAACCTAATTAATGTGGTCGATACCATCTTTCTTGGGCGCGTTGGTGAGGTTGAGTTAGGGGCCTCTGCCCTTGCTGGTGTATTTTACATGGCACTCTATTACATTGGATTTGGGTTTGGTATCGGTCTACAAGCACTGATCTCTCGCCGCAACGGTGAAGGGAATTACCTTCGCATAGGGGTTCTCGTTTGGCAATCGATCCTCTTTCTAACCACCATAGCTGCAGTACTTGTTGGGTTAACCCACCTCTTTGCCTCTTTCGGGTTTGGAGCCGTTATCTCCTCTCAAGCGGTTTATCATGCTATTATGAGCTATTTAGATGTGCGTGTTTTTGGTATCTTACCCGCCTTTATAACCATTGTATATCGCTCCTTCTTTGTGGGCATAAAGAAAACCAATGTTTTGATATACAGCGCCATTGCAATGACTATAACCAATGTAATCCTGAACTATTTCTTCATCTTTGGAGGAGGTATTATAGAGCCGATGGGTATAAAAGGAGCTGCATTGTCATCGGCTATTGCTGAATTTGTAGGAATGCTCTTTTACCTGTTTTATACCAAGTTCGTAGATATTAGTATCTACTCAATAGGAGGCAAGTTCCGATTCAACTCTGAGGCCATTGGTCGCATTCTAAACGTATCAATATGGACCATGCTTCAATACTTTGGGACTATTTTTGTTTGGTTTATCTTCTTTGTAGCAGTCGAACAAATTGGGGAGCGAGCCTTAGCCATTGCTAACGTGATACGAAGCATTGGTATGTTGCTTTTTGTCTTCGTTTCAGCCTTTGCCACATCCTCAGCATCGCTAGTGGGCAATGCCATTGGAGAAAGACGGCTCAAAGAGATTAAAAAAATTACACAAACCAACATTGCTTTGTGCTACTTTTCACTGCTGCCCATTCTTAGCTTTGCAGCACTCTTTCCTGAAGTGGTATTATCCATCTTCACAAATAATATACCCCTTATCTCCGACTCGGTTCCAGCACTTTACGTACTCTTAATCTATTCTCTTGTAGGAGTACCTGGTAGCATCCTATTTAACATTGTATCGGGTACAGGAAATACCAAGAGTTCATTGGTCATAGAACTAGTGGCAATGTTTTTTTACGTACTAGCTATCTATTTCGTTATACTCTCGAAACCTGTGATATGGGTATGTTGGACACTTGAAATCCTCTACTGGGGAACCATCTTAACGGGTTCGTGGCTCTATATGACACATGCTAAATGGTGGAAACGAAGAATTTAAACTAACATAAAGGGTCTGTTTAAAATCACAACCATCTACAAACCATACGATTATCTATCACCTTCTTATTGTTCCAAACTTAGGTTATAGGTTGGATTTTCACTAACGAGAGTTCTCGTCCTATTGGACAAGAGCTCTCGTTTTTACATCACTAACAAATGCTCTGAATTATTGCTGTCCGATAAAATTTAATGCTTTTAGGAAATCGCTTGATTTCCCTATAATAACATCCATTAGGGAGTAAATAAGCCCCCATTTAGGCCTATTCTATTGAGTTTATCTAAAAAAAGGAAGCTAGCGAAAAGAGAATCCTCTTTTTAAGAAGTCTTATCAATACGTTGATTCTCAGATAACATCATGATTTATTCTCTATTTTTACTGGATAGTAATAACGATGAATTGGGCCTATCGCTCTTGATAGGTTTCACTTTAGGTAAGTGGGTCAAAATGACTAGGAACTTTAATACAGCATCCCTATACATGAGTTCTCTATCTGCAGATTGAAAAGTAGGCTTAATGCTACCTTAGCTTTATGGCAATCTATATGGGCTCTATTTGTAGATTTACAACCTTCAACAAAAAAAGAAAAGTAGATGCAGCGATAAGGTAACGACAGAGTAGATGGGTCCATAGAAGAGTCGTGAATCTACTACCCATCAAATCAGTGCACATCTCAATCTTTTTATCTATTTTTGCAAATACGAAAACAAAACTAAAATAGATATGAGACAAACCATTCAAACACTACTACTGCTTCTATTGCCCTCTCTATTTACAACCTCTTTACACGCGAAGGGAGCAACAGACAGCCTCATCCTACACCTCGACCAACACTACACAAAACGAGAAGTGATGATTCCTATGCGAGATGGAACAAAGCTATACACCGCTATTTACGAACCTAAAAACAGAGGAAAGAAACACCCCATTTTGATGCATCGCACCCCCTATTCGTGTGCACCTTATGGAAAAGGATACAACCGAACTATTACCCGAAACCTCTGGAACTATGTAGAGGATGAATATATCCTTGTTTTTCAAGATGCACGAGGAAGGCACAAAAGCGAAGGCGAATTTATACAAATACGTCCCCTAAACAAGAAGCGCAACAAAAATAAGAGAGAGATAGATGAGGCTACTGATACCTATGATACGATAGAATGGCTGATAAAAAACAGTCATAACAATGGGAATGTAGGGGTATGGGGCATCAGCTACGATGGATTTTATGCTACGATGGCTGCATCAAGTGGGCATCCCGCTTTAAAAGCGGTATCACCACAAGCACCTGTAACTGACTGGTATCGAGGAGATGACCGCCACCACAACGGTGCCTTTACAATGCTACAAACAACCAATTTCCTTCCACGGTTAGAGGGAAGAAACATAGGTGTAGGGGTTATGAAAGAGATTGTAAAGAACGATGTCTATACAGACTTCTTAGCAGTAGGTACCTTTAAGGATATAGACTTGCTGGTACAAGATACAACTGAAACGATGTGGAACCATATCAAGAACCACCCCGATTTTGACTCTTTCTGGAAAGAGAGGGATGCACGTACCTCATGCTACAACCTTAAACCTGCTATGCTCATAGTGGGTGGACACTTCGATTCGGAAGATTGCTACGGTCCTTGGGGATTGTATCGTGCCATTCAAATGCAATCGCCCGAGACGGAACTTTACCTCACTTTTGGCCCTTGGTGGCACGGTGCATGGACCAATCGTAATTTCCAATCCATCGGTAATGTCTACTTTGGAGGAAGTACCTCGGCCTACTATCTAGACCATATCGAGTATCCTTTCTTTTCATACTACCTAAACAACCAAGGGGAGAAGCCTACTAACAAGGTAAACATTTTCGACTCAGGGGATATGAAATGGCGCACCTATGATAAGTGGCCAGCAAATAGCATTCAGCCAACACCCTATTACATCCACGCGGATGGAAGTGTCTCTACTCAAGCACCTACCGAAGAGCATTCATTTACTGAATATGTCTCAGATATGTCTCGACCAGTACCCTATACCGCACTGCCCACAACCTATCGCACTACTGAATTTATGGTAGATGACCAACGATTTGCCACATCTCGCCCAGACGTCATCACCTTTATGACTGAGCCATTAAAAGATACGCTCCGCCTAGGTGGCCCCATAGAGGTCAAGTTGCAAGCTGCAATTAGTGGAACAGACGCTGACTTTATGGTCAAAGTCATTGATGTATTTCCTGAAAATTTCAGTTATAGTAAAGAGATCAAAGAGGAGATGAAAAGTAACTACCCCATGAGTGGGTATCAATTAATGGTACGTGGTGAACTTTTCCGAGGTCGCTACCGAGAGGGTTTCGATGCACCCAAGCCATTTGTTCCTGGCAAGATAACAGCTGTTAATTATACTTTGTACGATGTAGCGCACACTTTTCTTCCAGGTCACCGCTTGATGATTCAGATACAAAGTTCATGGTTCCCCATTATTGATCGCAATCCACAGCGTTTTATTAACACCTACGAGTGTACAGTGATGGATTTTTTGATGAAACAGAACATTCAAATTTATCACCAAGCAGGAGCAGCTACTCAATTGTTACTTCCAGTAATAGAGTAAAAAGAGCAACACACATACGAAAAGCCCTATCATTACTCAATAGTGAGTTTGATAGGGCTTTTTGTATGTGTGTTGCTCTCTAGCTTTTTAGCGTTTCAACACTTTTATCCTTTTACTAGCGAGTTACAGTAAAATCATATGACTGAGTATAAATATATTTCTCAAGCCATGCATCCGCCTTATCCCAAATAATAGCATTCGGCAAATATTTCACTGACTTACTACTAGATTCTCCATTTGACTCTACAACAAGACATTGCAAGAGAATTTATTTTACCAAAGGCAATAATCTAGTTATTAACTCCTCACCCAATGCTGTTTTCACCTCGATGTGTTTTAAAACCTCAGTTACAAATGGATTGCTCTCAAAGAGACCACGAACCTGTTCAAAATCAAGTTCACGCTCTTCGTTTGTACCATCCGCTCCAAAGCCAGTCATAGAAGAGAGAGAAAACTCTTTTTTAGCATCAGCGTATACCAATTTATCCAAAGAAACAACTGCCTCCTGCCATTTACGAACAATATCTATAACATCAGTAGCAGTTATTGTCTCTGCATCTAACTGATAGAAATCCAATAATTCCTTATACGCCCACGTCCATTCGTATGTGTAATAGTGAGTGTGCATCTCTATAAAACGATTCTGCATCCATTCAACTTGGCTGACCACACCCAACTCTATATCCTTCATAAGTTGGTCAATCTCACTTTTTGGAGCGATTAGTCCTGAGATATCAACCCATTCTCCTTTACCAATCAATATTTGAGGTTGCAAATGAGCACGAAGTTCTTCGTCACTACTTAAATTCAATCCCTCCAGTCGCTTAATAAGTGAATTACCTAAGAACTTCTTTATAGCTATTTCATAAAAACGAATCCCATTATTAAGTGATGAGTTTTTAATTTTCGCACTTTGATAAGAATAGGTATCCGAATTCTCTCCTGAGATTTTACGTAATTCTTTCAATAAAGTGCGCCCCTGCATCATTTTTTGAATAGTATAAGGACTCAATAAGTTGTAATTTATTTGATCAAGTAGTCCCTTTCCCTTTCGTTTATCTCGCTTGGGCCACTTCTGCGCATCACGTATGGTACCCACACTACGCAAGTTTACACCAGGAACCAAATAGGTCAGATTACTCTGTTCAATTAGATACGAAAAAGGCAAACAAGAGGTATCTGCATGGTTGACATGTCTTCCCATTACTAGTGAGAAAGCCCCCACTTTAGCTGGCCAAAGAATGTAGGAGTCGGAAGTAGTCTTTGCACCACGCTCCATTACCCCTTGGTGAATGGGGCCTAGTTTATACATATGGTTACTCTGATTTGACCCTGATCCCGCATTCATAAAAGAGAACATACCCGCTATAAGCAGAGTAGATTTATGGTGCGTTACCGTAAAAGGACCTGCAAAGATGGCACATGCTTCACCATTTTCACCTTGGCAGTTGCTAAAGAAAAGCGAATCAGAAGCAGAATAGTTATGCCCCAATTGACAAGCCTGACCAACAAAACAGCGTGTAAGCATCGTTCCATCTTCCACGGAGGATCCACTCGAAACAATAAAGTCATCAGCTACTACACCATATCCAATGTGTACAGGTGATTCCGCATTACTGTTCAGCGTTCCATTTTTCAATCGGCCAGCTCCCTCTATTTTTGCATAATCGCCTATTTTTACATTCTTAATATAGCCAGCATCAACAATAGTCACATAGCTTCCAATACTCCCCTGCTCAGATTCTTGACCCTTCGCATACTGATCAATCATCCCTTTCATTCTATCAATCAATTCGGGACGGTGCCTATAAAGAGCCATTATATAGGCTTGTTGTGCAGAAAGTTGGTCATAGATAGTCACCTCACGCCCTCCTGTTTCATTCAATACAGCCACTTCTACTCCATTCCCAAAACGAGTAGTTCCATCAACTAATAAAATATCTACATTTTCAATAAAGCACGATTCACCCAAGCTATAATTAGCTATGTAATTCTTAATGTTTTCAATGCAACAGTTATCACCCACCGTTACGTTATGAAGTGTAGCATGGTAGATTCCAGCATGCTTTTTGATTCCTCCTGCTAAGGAAAACTCTTTTTCAAACACCCCTAAACGAATTTTACCCGAAAAACGGGCGTGATGTATATAGTTGGTGTTAAAATCAGTGGCAACCTCTATATCCTCCCAACATTTGGCTTTGCAGGAGTGTTTTTTTAATTCTTCTATTTCAACAGAGGTAAGTAAACGATATTGGTTCATTCTGTATTAATTAAGTTGGTTATTCTATATCAGACGTTCTATTCCCTAATATTCGCAAGTCTTTTTGCAATATGTTATGGCTCAAATGATTGTTAAGAATATCTTTCACCCATTTGGGTGAAAAGTTTTCCCTGCAACTCTTTGTTTTATACGATTACACAAAAAAGTTTGCAGACTTAAGGTATTCTAAAAAAAGGAAAACAAAGATTCTCTAACATCTGCAATTAGTTATGATAATGCCCTATTATTCATACTGACTATTTCAACTCTTTTTTATTGCTGTCCAATAAAACTTAGCACTTTTAGGGAATCATCTGATTTTCCTATATGTAGAATCTATTAGAGAACAAATAAACTTCAATTTAGGTTTATTCTAGTGAGCTTATTAAAGGATATTGCTGTCCAATAAAAATTAATGACTTTAAAAAATCACTTGACTTTCCTACATACAAAAACTATTAGAGAACAAATAAACTTCAATTTAGGTCTATTCTAGTGAGTGTCTTACAAAATCATTAGTCAATGAAAAGACAAAACCATTTTTAACCCAATTTTGCTCTATGATTTTATAATTTACTTGAAATCAGCACAAAACACTTTTTTTGTATTTCTACTGTGTACTACAAATTCACCTTTTTATTGATTCATGGCATGCAACGTACATTTTACATTCTTGGGTACCGGTGGTGGAAAGATAATGTTAACGAATTACAACGCTGTGTACTACAAATCAGGAATCATGGTATTTCATGAAATCTATTATTGAGATTTAGATAATTCGTGGTGAAATAGTAGAAGGCTAAAAATAATTGAAAATAATTTTTAGGGCCAAAGTTGGGTTAAAGAGCCTCAGCAAGCCATTGAACACCAGATGATATAATGATTCGTTCTCTTTTTACCAGATAAAAATAAAACACGCTCAATTCTGTTGCCATTTCTATCGGAAAGAAGTCATCATTTAGCAGAAAAAACTGTCTATTATCCTTTTTCCCGCTGTTGGGAAGTTGAATAATAAACAGTTCTAAATTTCTAGTTTAACTCTTCGTAAGTATGATACAAAAAATCATTGTATGGATACTTCTTTGTATGAAGCTCACGCACACGATTATATATAAGTGAACGAAGCTCTTCTAAATTGATCTTTTCCTTGGCAGAAATAAAGATACAGTTTTCGTTCAGCTTTGCCATCCATGTATCCATCAACTCTTCAAGCGTCCAATTCTTTTTGGTTCTAGGAGTTAAATCATCATCATCCTTTTTTGTATAGGTATAAGCATCCACCTTATTGAAAACAATCATGAAAGGTTTTTCAGCTGCTTTTAAATCAGCAATTGTCTTCTCTACCACCGTAAGCTGATCTTCAAACTCTGGATGCGAAATATCTACTACGTGAATTAATAAGTCTGCTTCACGCACCTCATCAAGAGTTGATTTGAATGATTCTACCAAACCTGTAGGAAGCTTGCGGATAAATCCAACCGTATCGGTTAATAAGAAAGGAAGGTTCTCTATAATCACTTTACGAACTGTGGTATCGAGTGTAGCAAACAGTTTATTCTCAGCAAAGACATCACTTTTTGAAAGCAAATTCATCAAAGTCGATTTCCCTACGTTGGTATAACCCACAAGTGCTACTCGAATCATTGAATCACGATTCTTTCGTTGTGTAGCCATCTGCTTATCAATCTCTGCCAAACGCTCTTTCAGCAAGGACATACGATTCAAAATAATACGACGGTCCATTTCTAACTGAGTTTCACCGGGTCCGCGAAGTCCTACTGACCCTCCTTTACCACTTCCTGATCCACCACCTTGACGCTCTAAGTGAGTCCAAAGACGCTGCAGACGAGGAAGCATATATTTATATTGAGCCAACTCCACCTGTGTCTTGGCGTTGGCACTCTGTGCACGCATAGCAAAAATATCTAAGATCAGTGACGTACGATCTAATATCTTAATTTTCAACTCCGCCTCTATATTACGTATTTGCTTGGGCGAAAGCTCATCATCAAAAATAACCATCCCGATGGGACGTTCGTTTTCCTCCTCTTGAAGTATATACTCCTTTATTTCTTGCAATTTTCCCTTACCAACGTAAGTCACCGAGTGTGCCGTTGGCAGTTTTTGCGTAATACGTTTTACGACATTAGCCCCTGCTGTCTCAGCCAGAAACTCTAATTCGTCCAGGTATTCTGTAGTTTTTCTTTCGTCTTGAGCTTGGGTAATAAGACCCACCAAGACCGCAGTCTCAACCTGCGCTTCTGATATAACAAATTCTTTCATCTGCTGATTCTAAATACTTAAGATACAAACTTAGGCAAAAATATTGAGACCTTATCTATTCTAGGAATAAAAAAACAAGAGATTAGGCAGCCTTGAATAGCAATACATAAAAAAAGGAAAAATGGCGGTGAAAGCATAAAGCTTTCACCGCCATGTTCTCAAAACCTGTCCAATATCTCAGAGAAAATTACATTTCTCTAGTTATTTATCTTCCTTAAAAATTATTGATACCAGTATCCCACCACAAGCGAGTACCGCCATTATCCTCTCCTTTCAATTGTTCTTTCAACTTATTGTAAAGGGTTGGATTACTACTAATATAAGCTTGTGGGAATGGGGCACGACGAATCATAACGTCTGTATCAATTACACCATTTGAGTTATTAACAGCTACCTTAAATAATTTAGGATAACCTGTTCTGCGCTGTTCTGCCCATGCTTCACAACCCTCTGGGTACATAGCAATCCACTTCTGTGTAATAATTTGCTCCAATTGTTTTTCTCTATCAGCAGTGTTGTCCCATTTTGGAGTAATATCAGTTGTTGCTTTAACATCAAACGTTTTATCAAATGCATCTAGATAATCCGATGGTTTTTCTTCACTACCTAAATACTCTGCTACGCCATTTACACCCCACTGCAAGAAAGAGGTTTGTATTCCATTCTTGTAACACTCTTCTGCACTTTCACCCGTAGATAATCCACGCAAAGCTGCTTCGGCACGTAAAAACCACACTTCAGCTGCAGTCATAACAACAATGTCACTTTTTGGAGTAATGCTTGTCTGTGAATGTTTGCTATAACGGTTATCAGAAACGATTCCTGTTCCCTGACGAATACCTTTAAAGGTGCCTTTAATAGGGAATAGTTCATCTTTGTCACTCGTACCTCCAACAGCTGGCACAAAATATTTTGCCATACGTGGGTCTTTAAAACCGCCCAAGAAAGACTCCATACTTGCATTTAAGTAAACTTCACTCCAACTAGCGACACCTCCCAATGGATTGCTGACACCATATTCTCCTACGGTTTCATCAAAGCTTGTAAGAACGCCACCATTTGCTGGATCTAAAGCTTTCGTTACTTGCTCTTGTGCCAAAGTTTTATCTATGTTTGAGACACGAAGTGCCAAACGAAGGCGCAAAGAGTTTGCAAACTTCACCCACTGTGCATAATTACGTTTACCAGCTGGCATCATAATGTCTGTTTCAGAGAATCGTTCAAATTTCCCCTCTGAAATGTATTTATTTAAATCAGATACAGCCTCGTCTAAATCTTTAAAGAAAGCCTTGTAAACCTCTTCTTGACTCTCTGACATTCCGCCACTTTGTCCAAAATTGGTATAAAGGATAGGTCCATAATAGTCACTAACTCGGTGCATCATAGTAACCTTAAGGATTTTAGCCACTGCTAACAAATCCATATAGCTAGCCTTCTTACTAAGTTCCTCTGCTGTTAGTATTACAGGGAAACCTTGTGCATAAGTATAATCCCACTGAGCTGCACACCAACCAACATTCAATGCATAAGTCGAGTTTTGACTGTTAAAGGAGCCATTCATATCATGAAAATAACCTCCAAACATATCAGCTACAAGATTCTGCATAACTTGATATTGCCAGTTTGATCCACTAATACCTGTTTGGTAAATAATAGCCCGCTGAATTGTCTTAAAAGGAATTAACTGTTTTTGAGAATCATATTCTTGCTGATCATCTGTAAATGCTGTTTCATTTTGGTTCATCGCTTCAAAATTATCAGTACAAGCAGAAAAACCTAACATCCCACTTAAAAGAATGGCAAAAGTAAATTTATTTTTTTTCATAGTGATTACAAATTAGAATGTGAATTTAAGATTGAACCCGACGTTACGTGTAGTTGGCATACCAAATACATCAACTCCTTGGTTACTATTTCCTACAGACATGATTGCATCTGGATCAAATGGTGCTTTTTTGTAGATAAAGAATAGGTTACGTGCTACTAAAGAAGCATCAATCCCTTGGAATATTTTAGTCTTCTCAGTGATAGAGCGTGGGAATGAATAACCCAACGATACTTCACGCAAGCGGATATTGGTAGCAGAATAACGATAATACTCTGTATTACCTTCACCACGGTTTCCTACTTTGCGATAGAATCCTTCTACATCTGTAAATTTATGTCCTTCAAACTCAACATATCCTTGGTCACGAGCAGCACCACTATTGGCACTTACACCTCTTACGTCCAATGCAGACTGAGTCAATGAGATTACATCGCCACCTACTCTTGCATCAATCAAGAAATAGAGATTAAATCCTTTATAAGTAAATGTATTGCTCCAGCCTAGCATAAAGTCAGGATTAGCATTACCAATTAAGTCATTGTTACCTGTATCGAATTTGGGTAGACCCTTATCATCCAATAAAAGATTACCATTTTCATCGCGAGAAAATGCATTACCATAAATATCACCTAAAGAACCACCCTCTACAACGCGCATTCTATAAGGCATACTTACTCCTTCTCCATAATCAAATGAATCTTGACCACCTAACGAAACTACTTTATTATTGTTTTTAGAGAAGTTAAATGAACTTTTCCAACGGAACTCTTCAGTCATAATAGGCGTAACACCCAAGGTTAGTTCTAAACCAGAGTTACGAATTTGTCCAGCATTGATATACTTGTATGGGTAACGTCCAGCAGGATCATTTACGTAAAGTAATTGATTACGAGTATCTGTACGATAGTAAGTAAAATCTAAATCCAAACGTTGATTAAAGAAGCGGAATTCTGCTCCAATTTCATAAGAGGTACTAATTTCAGGTTTCAACGTATCATCAAATCCATATTGGATAGGAGTAATAGAACCACCAGGCATTATAATATTAGCAGGTGAAGTAATTCCAATTGGAAGGTCATTACCTACTTGTGCCCAAGAAGCACGAATCTTACCAAAATCAATCCAACTTGGCATATCTAACGATTTGGTAAAGATCCAAGATAAACCAACAGATGGATAGAAGAAACCTTTCTTCATATGTGCAGTATTTGCCAAAGTCGATGACCAGTCATTACGAGCAGTTACATCTAAATAAAGAGCCTCTTTCCAACCTACTTGTGCTGTTCCAAAAACAGATTGAATGGTGCGTCTTCTATTCAATGTTTCATTGATATAAGCATTACCTGCATCATTAAGAATCATATTAGAAACAGAAAACACATTGGCATAATAGAGACCTGCAGTACCCGAGTCTAACTTAAGTGAGTTCGTTTTTGTACTATTTATACTAGTACCAATAGCTGCGTTCAAAGACCAATCATTCCAACTTTTATTAAACATAGCCATAAAGTCTCCATAAACCATAAAGTCTTGGCTATTCAAGTCTGCGTAGCGACCATTCTTATGACATAGATTCATAGCAGAACCTGCATAATATTTTTGTTGATATTTATCATTGATAAAGTCTACATTACCACGAGCTTGGAACGTTAAATAGTCGGTAACTTTCCAATTTGCAGAAAGCGAAGCCATAGCACGATAACGTTTATCTTTACTTGTAATACGGTTAGTTATCCAGTAGGGATTTTGTTCAAAATCAAGTGGATCCGTATACCAGTTTTGCAAATTCAAATTACGATCCGAGTTAAAGATTTCAAAACCATTGTCATCACGGTATTCACTCATATCCATTCCACGAGGGAAAGTATAAAGACCTACCAATGGATTCATATAGTAACCTCCAGAAGTTTGACGATTGCTGATGGTTTGCGTCATCAAGCTGATATTAGCATCCAATGTCAATTTATCATTGAACAAAGAGGCTGTTTCACGGAAAGTTAAATTGTGCTTATTCAATTTATTCACATCTACAATACCTGTAGCAGTCGTATTGGCATATGAGAAATAAGTTTGCATCTTCTCTTTTCCTGCTTGAATAGAGATCGAATTGATTGCTGTAATACCAGAGCTAAAGAATTTATCAACATTCTTGTAATCAGTTAAATTACCTTTTTCACCCCAGCTATCAGTACCCTTTTGGCCGTAACCGTTTTGAAATTTAGGAAGTTCAATTGCATTATCAACTGTCAAGTTCGAAGAGAAAATAACGCGTTGCATTCCAGATTTTCCCTTTTTCGTTGTAATCAAGATCACCCCATTGGCAGCTTGTGCACCATAGAGTGCTGCAGCCGAAGCTCCTTTAAGGATGCTCATACTTTCAATATCGTCTGGGTTTAAGTTTGAGATACCATCACCCGAGTCACGGTTACCACCATTGTTATCACCACCCATTACATTGGCAGCTTGCTCGCTAGTAGAGTTTAACATAGGCACACCATCAATTACATAAAGCGGTTGGTTATTTCCACTCTCATTTGCAGAGCGTACACCACGAATAGAAACCTTGGCCGATCCCCCTAAACCTGACGCATTCTTCGTAATTTGTACACCAGCTGATTTACCCGCTAGTGAATTGATCATGTTGGCATCTTTTGCACGTGTCAACTCATCCCCATTAACTTGTTGTGTAGAGTAGGTCAAAGAAGCCTCTTTACGTTTGATACCCATAGCAGTAACGACTACATTATCAAGTTTCAAGGCATCATCCTCCAATACAATATTAATTGTTGTTTTACCATTAACAGGTATCACTACACTTTGAAATCCAATGTAGGTAACAGAAAGTATAGCGTCTGCAGGAACATCAACTGAAAAGTTTCCATCAAAATCGGTAATTGTACCAACGGTTGTACCTTTTTGAATAATGTTTGCCCCAATAATGGCTTCTCCAGTCTTATCAGTCACTTTTCCTTTGACAGTTATCGTACTTTGTTGGCTAATCGCATTAGCTGTCGATGCCACCTCTTTTGTCAATACAATATTCTTACCTTCAACGGCATAAGAGATTCCTGTGCCCGAGAAAGCTTCAGTCAAAACGTCACCAACCGATTTATCGGCAGCATCCACAGTTATGACTTGATTTAAATCAATGTTTTTTTTGTTGTAGACAAAAAGATAGTTTGTCTGCGTTTCAATAGTAGAGATAAGATCATCTACTTTCAACGTGTGTGAGTCTACATGGATTTTAGCACTTTGTGAGTATACATCCATACTAGATGCACTAAAAGTGGCTAAAAAAGAGAGGAAGACGGTTACCTTCATAGTACGAATTGTTTGTTTAAAAGCTAAACTTTTTGGACAGATTTGTCCCTGCAAAGAATTTTTTCTCATATCTTTGTCACGTGTTAAGTTAATAAATTTGATTAAGGTCAATTGTTAGCTCTGAATCGGGGAGTATGGGGGTACTTTCCGATTCCTTTTTTATTAGGTCATAGTATTCTATTTTTGGTTAAACACTTAAGGTATTATTGAATAATTATTTGATTTAATTCTTTATTTATTTGGTAAGTAAAATGGTGGTCTTTCTGAATCACCCGAAGGATGTGTTCTATTCCATCCAGATCTTTAAACTTACCCGTACAGCGATATCCGTCCAAAACCTTAGGAGACTTTACTGTGATTTTATAGTTGTAATACAATCCTATCCGCTGTAATAGCTCCTCGAAGGGCACATCATCAAAGTAGTAAATCCCATCCATCCAGGCCAAATCATTTTTGTTTTCTAGCTCACCTACTTTGTAATGTCCATTTTTAGCTGAAAAATATTTTCCTTTTTCCAAACTAGCCAATGGCTTTGTAGCATAACTGTTAGCATATACATCAATTGAGCCCTCTATCAGTCTAGCTACAAAAGAGTTCGTTCCCTTATAAGCATGAACGTCAAATTTAGTTCCTGTAACAGCCACCTCTATCGCCTCGGTCGCTACATAGAAAGGAATCTCTTTATTGTGAGCAACTTCAAAATAAGCCTCTCCATCTAAATATACTCTTCTCTCTTTTTTCCCAAAATCGGCATTGTAAGTCAATTGAGTCTGCGAATTTAACCAAACTAAAGTTCCATCAGGCAACTCCATCTGTGCACGCTGTCCTGCTGGTATGCGAATCGTTTGTGACAGAACATCTCTCTTTTTATCCAATTCAGGCAATCCGATAATAAAAACAAGTGCTAATAGAGCAGCTACCGAAAGGAATGAATACAAAACAAAACTCTTTTTTTTGCCATTGTTTACCTTCTCCTTCTTTTCTGTAAAAAGCATAGCATCGAAAATCATTCGCTCCTTTAATAAGACAGCACGATTTTCAGGTGATTCATCAATCCACTTTATAATGAATGCCTCTTCCCGTTCATTGGCTTCTCCTCTAAAATATTTATGTAACTGATTTATCTCCATTTTTTCCTCTTTACCCTAATAACAAGTTAACAAAAGAAAACCCTAGTCAAAAAATCACTTTTTTTAGAAAAAACTTGATAAAATAAATAATAGAGCAACGCGAAGATCTTTTAAACGCACCTTAAGCTCTCTTAATGAACGAGTTATATGATATTCAACCGTTTTTATTGAGATCTTCAATTTCTCTGAAATTTCTTTGTTAGTTAGATTTTCAATTCTACTTAATGTAAATACATTGCGACTAGATTGGGGTAACTTACAAATAGCAGTTTGGATAAGTGTTTGGACCTCTTCTGAAAATAGCTTCTCAGGATCACAGGCTTCTAAGGTTGCAATACGCAAAGCAATCTCTTTTTGCTGCGTATCACCCATGTGGTTTTCAGCTCGCATTCGAACCTCCTTATGCCGTATATGATTCAGTGATAAGTTTTTAATAGCGGTAAGTAACAAGGCGGCAAGATTACCGTGATCTTTCAACTCTTCACGTTTCTCCCATACAGTAGTAAAAGCATTCATTACAATATCCTCTGCCTCTTCCCAATCCCTTACGTAGGAGTAAGAGAACTGAATAAATTGCTTTTGCCGTCTAGTAAAAACAGAAGTTAATTCAGACACAAATGAAGTATTGGTACACGTCATAGTCATTTCAGAAAAAAGGTTAATCAAACACATAAAACTGCAGGGGTTTCTAACAAAAATAATGAGTTATTATAAACCCATTTCAAAGCCTAGTACCTCTGAATAGTGCAAAGGTAATATTTTATTTCACTTTTTAAACACCTCTTTCAATTTTGACGAAACTATTTTATTTTTTAAACAATCATTGCACTTAAAAAGAGCCCATTCATCTCCACAGCTCTTCTCTGAGCTATTATGCTCAGATGATTATTACACCTTTTTTTTTACCCATTTAAGCAAATCGCTTTCTTTATATTGCTGTCCGATAAAACTTAATGCCTTTAGAATATCGCTTGATTTTCCTATTATAATAGAATCCATTAGAGAGCAAATAAGCGTCAATGTAGGTATATTCTGTTGAGTTTCTTGAAAGACAAGTAGCTAACGAAAATTCCAAGCTCCTTTTTAAGAAATCTCAGCAATCGATTGTTTATCAGATGATATAATAGCTCGTTCCCGTTTTTTACAGGAGAGCAATGTTTCCTTTATAACTATCAGCGCCATATAATTAGATAAAAAGTCTAAGCGAATAGAAGAATCTACCAAGAAAATATATTTTATTTTATTGCTGTCCGGTAAAAATGGTACGAGTCATTATATTATCTGAGAATCAATACGTTGCTGCGATTCCTTAAAAAGGGGCTTGTCTTTTCATTGGCTAATGATTTTGTAAGAAACTCAACGGAATAGACCTAAATTGA
>JBOFMR010000081.1:0-2341 GCA_051658485.1 Phocaeicola sp. | reverse complement strand
GTTACTTCCGTTAATTTCACCTTTATCGTATTTTCAGTAATGGTGATATCATCTTTTGTTTCGAGTTGCGTCTTTCCTTCGTACCACCCTGCAAATACATAACCGTCTTTAGCTGTTGCTATGGAACTAATGACTGTCCCCTCTGTACCTTTCTGTTCTCCCTCTGGAGTTACCGTTCCATTGTCGCCTGCCGCAAAGCTTATGGTGTACTCCTTAACGGGGATAATAGGCTCTTCATCCTCTGAGCAACTGCTCAATGCCATAAGAGCCGTGAACATAGCCCCTAAAAAATAAACCAATTTAAAATTTCTAATCATAATTGACATGTTTTAATTTTTACACCTGTGATACTCACAAAATAGTTTTCAACTGCAAAGAAACATGTTTTTTTTAAAAAAATATGTCAACACAAGTATAAAGTAGTTGCTTTTCTAATTTTATCACATCTCTAGAATGGTTCCAATGCCATCTAAACGGCACAAGAAAATGGAACAGTTTTGTCGCAACCTTTTCTTGAGGGGTTATAGCACACTATAACCCCTCAAGGGTTGTGCGCTCTCCGAGGGCTCTTTTTTGTGCCAAAAAAACAGCTTAACGGCACAACGATCATAATCGTTGTGCCGTTTTGTTATTAAGTTACCGAGTTTCGAGGTAACGTCCTCCATCCACCTCGTCCAATTTGGCAAGGGCAAGATAATTTTTTGTATTACAAAAATACATCTTGCTCTTGCCAAAGCGGAAAGAAAAAAACTCCTTGCACTATCTGTTCAATCTCCGCACTTCGCCTATAACCCATACAGAATAAAAAAAAGACCGCTGCTTGGTTAAAAGCAGCGGTCTAATATTAAATGATTATGGGAAAATTGTTATTATTTCCATTCACCAGGTACGGACCCTGAATTGCTCGCTCTAGCTTCTGTAAAACAAGATGCACTCTTTACTCCAGCACTAGGCATGGTGTAATCCCACAAAGCTGGGAAAGCACTTCCGCTTACATCGCTTAATCCAGATCCAACTTGGAAAAATGCATGTTCAAAATCAATTTGTGACGTTACCAAACTAAACCGTTTTTTTCTCTCATTCTCATCCGAATCGTTACAAAAAATATTAGAATTCACTTTTGCCTTTTTACAGAACTTAAACGCATATTCAAAGCTAGTTACTGCTGTGTTGGTAGCAAACAAGCCACCAGGGATTTCAGCGAGAGAATAACAGTTATAGAACGCAAAACTAAAGCTAGTTACTGCTGTATTGTTAGCAAATAAACCAGCAGGGATAGAGGTGAGAGAAGTACAACCATAAAACACAGAAGTAAAGCTAGTTACTGCTGTGTTGGTAGCAAATAAACCAGCAGGGATTTCAGTGAGAGAACTACATTTATAAAACACATCTCTAAAGCCAGTTACTGCTGTGTTGTTAACAAATAAACCAGCAGGGATTTCAGTGAGAGAAGTACAATCATAAAACGCATATTCAAAGCTAGTTACTGCTGTATTGTTAGCAAATAAACCCTCAGGGATAGAGGTGAGATATCTACAACGATAAAACACAGAACTAAAGCTAGTTACTGCTGTATTGTATTTAAATAGTCCCTCAGGGATAGAGGTGAGAGAAGAACAACCGTTAAACACAGAACTAAAGCTAGTTGCTGCTGTATTGTATTTAAATAGTCCCTCAGGGATAGAGGTGAGAGCATAACAACCTTTAAACACAGAACTAAAGCTAGTTGCTGCTGTATTGAGTAGTGGGGCGTTTATAGCATGTAATCGATTATCATTTTCCCACCTCACCATAGGCATTTGCGCTTTGGTATAATCTTTTTCCGAGCTTGTTATGGTAATGGTATATTCTTTTGCTGATTCATAAGTATGAGTTATTCCATCAACCAAAGATGTACCTTTTGGAATTAATAGAGTAGGTGTTCCATCTCCCCAATCAACTGTCAATTCGTAATCACCAGTTGCCGATGTAGATACAAAGGGAAGCCTATAGCTAGTACCAGCAGATTTTGTTTTAATTGTAAAAATAAATTCGCCAGGGGCAATAGCTTCGAATTTCGCTGTATAGGTTTTCCCTCCAGTTTCAGCTGTTAATGTTACCTCTAGTTTGTTCCCAGTAATGGTGATATCATCACCTGCTACTACTGGTTCATTTCCTACGTACCATCCAACAAACCTACAATTCTCGTTAGCTGCTTTTGCAGTAGACTCTAGAAAAGTTCCACTATCCCCTGTTCCTCCAGGTTTATCTACCGTTCCCAAATCTGTGTTTGAAGATTCAAAAACTATTGTATATTGAGAAATAAATTTCGCTGTATAGGTTTTCCCTCTAGTTGCTTCCG
>JBOFMR010000080.1:0-2209 GCA_051658485.1 Phocaeicola sp. | reverse complement strand
TACCTAATCATCAGGTTGATATGTACAAGAGCGAACAAAAAGAAAATAATAGTTAAAACTGAAAATAAAAACACCAATTAATTTGCAGCATTAAAAATAATAACTAACTTTGTAGCATCAAAAGGAAACAATATGAAGCTAACAGAACAAGACAATCAAATAATCGCATCTCAAATGAAAAACGAAGAGGGAAACATCTTCTTTGAAAATGATGGAGAAACATTTGAAGCATTTTACACACTTGAATTTGAAGGATACTTTGAGGATGATTATTCAAACGGAACGGGAGCTTATATTATCGAAGCTGCAATCGTAACACTTGACGCTGTAAGCTATGATGAGAACGGAGATACAGAACTTGAAGGACTTAATATTAACTACATAGAAGAGCTATTAAAACAATGAAAACAACTTTAACCCTAACCTTTATAGCAGCATCAATATTCTTGGTAATGCTTATATCAGAACAAGACGGTTCGATATCAATTTTAAACTTTTTAGGTGCAGCGGGTTTTTACGGGCTGTACAAAATAAAAGCAGTAAGAGAAGCAATTAATTCATTAACAAAAAAATTAGAATAAAATGAAAACTAAAGAGCAACTAGCAGAGATGAGCAAAGAGGATTTAATCGAGTACGTTATCGAGAGAGATTCTATTTACGAGTATTACACAAAGGTTATGATCGAGCGAGAAAAGCGAGTAAAGCGTTTGGAAAACATTCTAAATTCAGTCGGAATAATAATGGAAACCTATACAAAATGAAAGTATCAGCAGTAAAACAAATCAGGGAATTGGAGGTTGGCGCATCAATCTCCTTCCCGATACGGCACATCTATTCAATCAGAAACGCAGTATCAATCTTGAGTACTATTCACTTCAACGAGGGTAAAAGTTGGATTTCAAGAACTAAAAAACAAGATGGATTAATAACAGTAACAAGGACCAATTAAGTATGAAAGAGCTAATAACCATTCAAGGTAAACTAAAAGCACCAAAGAATCAGTATAACGGATTTGGAATGTACAAGTATCGCAATTGTGAGGACATCTTAGAAGCAGCTAAACCTATCCTAGCGGAAAACGGTTGTTACCTTACAATAAGTGACGAGATTATCGAGGTAGGCGGTAGGATCTATGTAAAAGCAACGGCATCGCTTAGAAACTCCGATGGAGCAAGTATTACGGTGTCAGCATCAGCAAGAGAAGAGGAAACTAAAAAAGGTATGGATGCTTCACAAATAACGGGAGCAGCATCTTCTTACGCTAGAAAGTACGCTTTAAACGGTTTGTTTTGCATTGACGACACAAAAGACGCTGACACAATGGAGAACAGCGAATTGGACAAAGCGATTACAGAGATTAACAAAGCAAAAACAAAGGCTGAACTTCTTAGTATTTGGAACAAGTACACTTCACTTCAACAAAACAAAGAGTTCACCAGTGCATCAACAAATCGAAAGAAATGTATTTAGTCAATTCAGGTGTGCAGTTTAATGACGAGCTGCACACGTACACCCTAAACGGTGAGAGATTACAAGGTATCACTTCAACCCTATTAAAGTCACTGTTCCCCGACACTTATAAAGATGTAGACGAGGAGGTCCTAAAGAAAGCAGCGGAGCGAGGGTCCTTAATACACGAACAGTGCGAGCTAGCGGATGCAGGAATGATAACAGATACCTACGAAGTGCAAGGCTATTTAAAGCTAAAGAAAAAGCACGGATTAACCACACTTGCAAACGAGTACATTGTTACAGATAGAGAGCTGTTTGCTTCACCCATTGACGTAGTGTTTGACGATTACAGCCTAGCGGATATAAAGACCACATACACGCTTAATAAAGACTATGTAAGTTGGCAGCTATCCATATACGCTTATTTGTTTGAAATGCAGAATCCTACTTTAAAAGCTAATAAATTATATGCGATCCATTTAAGACCTAATGCTTGTAAATTGGTCGAGGTTCAGAGAAAAACCAACCAACAAATCGAGGAGCTTATAGAGAACTACTGTAAAGGGTTACCTTCACGTAAAGAGGTTCCTGCTTCGATTATAGACCTTCAACAAGCTGTTATAGACATTGAAAAGCAAGTCAAAGAATTAAAAGCAAAGCAAGACGAGTTAAGAGCGGGCATCTTAAAAGAGATGGACAAGGCAGACGTCAAGAAGTGGGAAACGGATTCTTTAATCCTGACGAGAGTACTACCAA
>JBOFMR010000079.1:0-3479 GCA_051658485.1 Phocaeicola sp. | reverse complement strand
AAGGAAAGTTTATGAAAACAGACTGCGAATGGGATGCAGACAACAAAAAGGTATCGGTAAAAGTAGACCCATTGGATGATTACACAGACGTTATTGGGGGGCTAGAGAAAGAATATAATCTTGTTGAGCTTGCACCTGCAATGACTTCTGTATCATATCGGAAACGGGTGTTTAATCAAATATACATACAAGGAGATAATGTTATAGGATGCGTTAATGAAAATGTTTATTGGGAGCAGCCTTGCGATGAGATACACGATTATAATGAGTTGAGAGATAAATTTCACTTCGGAGCAGGAAGGTTATATGGAGCTTTAACCATTGTGCCTACGTTTAGCGACACATACAATATATCAGGAACGTATGTAGGTTCTAATAGTTTTTCAAGAAGCGATAAAGATAAAGCATTTGAGATTATTTGGATAACTCTATCAGACAGAAAGAGTACTCAGTTTATAATAAAAGACAGTAAAACTGGAGAACACTTATTCAATAGCCAGATATTCGGAGATGGAAACCCACCGAATGGAACTATATTCTTTAAGAGCATTAAAGACCCAACTTCGTCAATAGGGTATCAATGTTTTCTACACGAGTGGAGGAGTAAGTACTCTAGAAAGTTAGTAGATAGGGAAATAGGCGGTAGATTCCCAACTTATCCATTGCCAAGCGATGATATGGCTGGGTACAATCCTAATTATAGGTTCGCAAAGACATCAGGATACCCAGTACTTGTTATGAGTGGTGAGGTAACGTCCGAGCCAACAATGTACGGGAAAAGAGGTGATGGTAAATATTACATACCACCTTATTCAGATAAAGGAATAGTTTACACACCTATACTAAGGCACAGTTGGAATATTGCATCTCTTTGGATTGATTCACAAGATATTTCAAGTGAGGATGCAAAACTAAGCGTACCAACGACTTTAAAAGAATGCTACGGAATAGCAGATTCAATTCAGGCATTATTAAAAGAATTTGCACCAAATGTTAAGCACGAAGCAAAGCCAGAATATTCAGAATTTCTATACGGTAAAAACCCTATTTCAAACGAGCCGTTTAGATTGTCAATAATTCAGAAAAGTAACGTATTAAGCGGAAGGTACGACCAAGCAGCGACAGTAGCAACTACCACATTGATGTCTTTGCTTAATATGTTACGGGATTGTTTTAGATGTTATTGGTTTATAGAGGATGGAAAACTGAAAATAGAGCACGTTGAATGGTTTAGAAACGGAGGTTCTTACACAGATAAACACGAGATAGCAGAGGACCTAACAAAAATAAAAAATCCAAAAAACGGCAAACCTTGGGATTTCGGAAAGAGTCAATGGTCCTTTGATAAAGAAGAGATGCCAGAGAGATTCAAGTTCGAGTGGATGGATAAAACATCTAAATCATTTGATGGATACCCAATTGACATAGTAAGCAAGTACGTACAATTAGGTAAGATTGAAGATGTAAATGTTGCACAGTTCACAACAGACGTTGATTTTATGGTAATGAGCCCTAATGAGATATCAAAGGATGGATTCGCTTTATTTGGTGCGATAAATGAAGATGCTATACCAACCGATGGAGGAAAGAAAGTATTCAATCAAGGTTACATAAACGAGAGTGGTGTAATAAAAGTAGGAACATCTCAATCAGAAGAGGGGTACGGATGGAAGTACACGAAGTGCGATGTTCTAAGTGGTAACACATATACACTATATAGCGTGAAAGATGTAAAGATGGAGAAAACGGTTTATTGGCAATTTTACGATGAGGACGGTAGAAGTATCGGAAGAGCTTCACATTCAAATGCAATAGTGTTGATACCTGACAACTGCAAGACTCTAGGACTTTGTTTTAAAATTCAATCAGTGGCTAGACCATCTGCTCCTGAATTAAAGGTAATTCAAAGCGGAGAGATAGGCGGATTACTTTGTTCTGAATTGTCCCTACCATTACATAAAATGTTTATAGGCAAGGATGAGTACACATTTCAAAACGGATATTTAAGTTGGATGTACTTACACGATAAATTCTACAAATACGACCTACCAGCTAAGAAGTGTTTGATAAACGAGATAGAAACGATTGCGATAGGTGTAGACAAGAAGAAAGTGCAAAAGATAGAATACCCTTCAACGAAAGAGCCCGATACGTCTAAGCTAATAAAAACGAGTCTAGGGGATGGGCAGATAGATAAATTATCAGTAAATTTACATTCAGGAATGAATAAAGCAACTTTGAAGTATGACACAGAATAACAACTTATCAGTACTACCTTTTTACGATGATATAAAGTATCAAGACTATAAGAAGAAGTACGCATACGGTCACATATACGACCTTATAACACCTATCTACCGATTGCCTACGTTTCAACTGCAAACATCAAACAGTTTCGGGGATATAACAGAGATTGCGCTGTTCACCCAAGACGGGAAAGTGAAAACGGATATAACGGAAGATATAAAGTTTTACATTCGAGTGCTAAAGTTCCAAGGTTATAACTTAATCATCTGCGACAAAGTCTTTGCGGGGAAGATAAACACTCTAGGCAGATACTATCTTACAATCACAGACGGAAAGAGTACGTATTACAGCGACATATTTACGATCGTAGATAATGTAGACGATTGTGTGCGTATAACGTGGGGCGATGCAAATAACCTTTATTACGAGGGAGGGCACATAGATTATTCAGACGGGTTTAAAAATGTGGTTTATCTCAACGCAGATATAGGAAAACCCGATTACAAGTTTGATGAAGAGGGAGAAGATAGGGATGGCTTCTTTTTTCCCGAGAAACAGATGAGCGAGAAGATATACAACTTCACCTTTGTTGCACCTGAATATGTATGCGATGCTATGAGAACTATCAGAATGAGCGATTCGATTTCAATTGTGTACGAGGATGTTCAATACACGTGCGATAAATTCCAAATGACGGTTAAATGGCAGACTCAAGGAAACCTTGCAGCCGTTGAGTGCGAGTTTCAAACCAACACGGTGATAAAGAAAATAGGCAGCGGAGGAACGATTTCAGGTTCAGGAGATTTCAACAACGATTTCAACAACGATTTTAACAACTAAGAATATGGGAAACAACGAGAATTTAAAGACAGCGATAGCGAATGTTATCAAGACAAACGGCAACGAAGAGATTACGGGGCAAGTATTACAGACTATTCTAACAAGCATAGTTACAGAAATTGGTTCAGGTGCAACACTGATGGGTTTAGCGGTTCCAACGACTGACCCAAGTACACCCGACAACAATGTGTTTTACTTTGCCACCCAAGCGGGTAACTATGTGAACTTTAATGTGACAATTGAAGAGGGATTGTATGTGTTTCACAATTTAAGCGGAGCGTGGAATGTAATTGATGTTGGCGGTGTTGTTAGCGATGCGGTAAAAGAAGCACACGAAGCAGCTATTAAAGCAAACGAAGCATCAATTAAAGCGGAGGATGCAGCTATTAAAG
>JBOFMR010000078.1:0-3466 GCA_051658485.1 Phocaeicola sp. | reverse complement strand
AAAGTAAAAAATATTGGATGGTTTTTCGTGTTAATTTTTCAAAAAAGTAGTGTTTATTATTCTTTAGTAGGTGCAAAAAAAACAAAAAAGAGAGGAAAAATAGCGTAGTAATTAGGATGTGAATTTGTGTTTATTAAGTTTGTGCCCTATAAACAAGACTATTTATACCCAAACACTATTTTATTATGATTAAATTTATGAAATCAGCATTATTCATTTTGTCAGGAACTCTAGTAATGAGTAGCTGTTTAAATGAAAAGGCATTGGACGAGGTAGAAACAATGACTGTAAAGTTTGCTTCGGACGATAATGGGAGCATCACTCTAGCGGATGAGCAAACAGGAGAGAAGGGGAGTCTCTTATGTTCCGTAGCCCAACCGATGGATGGTTATGAATTTGCAGGGTGGTACAATGGTACAACACTCGTTGAACAAGGAGAGGATTTTACGCTTGCTGGAGATACCTTACAGGTAAAACTCACTCAGCACACAGCCAATCAAATCTATACAGCCCGATTCAGAAAGGTGGGAGATAAGACTGGCGCTTTTGTCTTTCATGTTACTTTTAACACTGATTCCAGAGTTGAGGGTGGTACCGTGAGTAACGCAGGTGGTCCTTGTTTTGAATTTCAAAATATTGCATCTGCTGCAATTCCCTACCTTAACTATGTTTGCATTGGTTGGTTTGACCAAGAAGGTCATCAGATTCTTCAAAAGAGCCCTGAAAACAACGTAGTATATGTAGAAGGAGTAACGATTCATATTGATCCTAACTCTTCGGTCTCTGATGAGCTCGACAATAAAGTTTTTACTGCAAGATTTAGCAAAGTTATTGCGGATGAGAAAGATAGAAGGGCTACACCCCGTATTTTCGCAGTAGGTGAAGGTTATAATTCAAAGCTTATGCTTACAATAGATAGGGATCATCATGCAGACGTCTTTCAGTTCGGATCGGTTATTGGATGGGATACAGTGGACGATTGGGGAGTAGATGGGCATGATGTATTCAACCCGACAACTATGCAATGTAGATATTGGGACGAAAATTGGAATGTAGGAACTGATTTCCCTGCGAACACTCCGGAAAACATCAAAAAGGGTAAAGGTGATCCTTGTAGGCTTGTAGGCTTCGTGGCTACTCAGATTATGGTCTTAGCTCAAGCCGGACAGACTGTGGATAACTGTGCATGGCGTATGCCAACGGTGGAAGAAAATATAGAACTTGTAAAACATCACTCTTCGTATAGGAATGAATATACAGCTGGTTATTATATGGGTCGAGATGCCACAAGAGATGGTGACGGTGGTGAGTTCTTTTCTGCCGAAGAGCATTCTCGAAATATTTACGGAGATGTTATGTACGTGGATGGAACTACCATGTGGTCGACTACTGCTGTAAAAGACGGCGACTTCTATAAGGGAGTTACGTTAAATTTTGGACGAATTGTTTTTCAAGAATATATAAACGTCGATCTTACCTCTAATCAAAGAAATGCCTTTCCCATACGTTGCGTGCGACAAAGGTAGTGCACTAGTTGTGTAATACGACTTATTTCAAAGCGTTTAGATTCATATCATCCCCTTTTGGTGGAGTTGGATAAAGGCTTGTTTGATCTTGTCAATCGGTTGGTTATTCACCTTTTTCATCTATTGATGGGTTGTTAATGTGACTCTTCTGTTCAAGGGTATTCTTTAAAACCCGCCGTTCTATAGTTCTTATTGAATTTGAAAAACGAGAGCGCATTTGGGGCTAGAGAGAGGAAGAGACTTGAAATAAGCAAAAAAGAGTAGACCTTGTAGTCTGCTCTTTTTTTTTGCTGCAGATAGAACAATTTCCCACTTCTATTGATAGAGGTGGGAAGTTGTTGTTTATACTCAGGGGATTCTGTTTGGCTAGAGATAAAAAAAGGTGTATTTTTTTTGTAGTAGTGTTGGAATTGGTGTGTTAATAACCCTTTGCTAGAGGTAAAAGAAATAAACAATAAAAAGAAAGTGTTCGGAGCTTATTATGGTTTTGGTTTGTATTTACTAAGTTTGCGCGGTTAAAAATTATACACAAATACTATTTTAATTATGTTTAAATCAACCAAATCAACATTGTTAGTTCTCTCAGGTGTTCTAGCAATGAGTAGTTGCTCAAAGGAAAATGTAGAGGACGGAGCAAAAGAACCGTTAAAAATGACTATTACAGTGAATCTTCAAACTGAAGGCAAGGGTGGGTCGGTTCCTACTACAGCTTCAGCTTTAAGGGATCAGTATATTCAATGTACGCCATCAATCGAGAGTAACTTCGACGGAGTAACTTGGTACGGTGATAGTGCCAAGGTTATTATGGAAACTGATTCTTTAAAAGATATTTATGTGAAAGGAACATCGTTGTATATTAAAGCATCAGATTCAGTGGATGGTAAGAGTTATACAGCTAGATTTGGTAAAGGTGCTCCGCGTATCATGGTTACTGGTTTGGCTAATGATGCAAAATTCGGGATCACTAGAAATCCGGAAGATTGCGGGGTGTTCTTCCAATTCGGTTCGGTGATTGCGTGGAAGGGTGCCGGATATGATCCGACAGTAGTGTTCAACCCGTCAGCACTGTCTGTTAGCACTTGGAATGAAGCTTGGAGTGTTGGGGATTCTTATCCGCTTCAATCGCTTGAAATGATTGAGAACGGTAAGGGAGACCCATGTAGGTTGGTTGGTTTGACTCTAGAGGATATCAAGTCAGAAAATGTTGATAGCAAAGAGTGGAAAACGCCAACTAAAACCGATAATGATTCTTTGTATTCTAAACACTCCAATATGACAGTCATGAACGGGATTGTTGGTCGTTTCTTCGGTGAAGGTGCAACAGAAACAGGTACAGGCGGTGAATTCCTCCCTGCTATAGGCATACGTTTTGGCAGCTCAGGCAAGCTTACAGGCCAAGGCTCATTAGGCTATTATTGTACTTCATCGCTTAAGAATTCAACTGATGCCTTCCATCTTTCATTCGCTGATAAATTCGTTAAGCCGACGACCACCGGCTCCCATGCTTTTGGTCGCCCCGTGCGCTGCATACCTCAACAATAACTGTAGATTACCCCTTGTGGGGAGAGCTTCATCTCTATAGTTCTCTTGAAGAATCGCCGTTCTATCGTCTCTATTGAATTCGAGAAAACGAAAGAAACTTTGTAACCGGAGAGAGGAAGAGACTTGAAATAAGCAAAAAAGAGTAGACCTTGTAGTCTGCTCTTTTTTTTGCTGCATACTACCCCTCCTCTAAAAAAGGCATGATAGAGCTATCTAAAGCGTATGTGCGACTCCTATTTTTCACTACATCACTAAGTGGCTTCTTTATAAATAAGAGCTATTTTCAAGTGCATTCCCTTCTTTCTCGCGCTACATACTACTCCTTTAAACAACCCTTCTTATTCCTTTTATTACACCCTTTGTGACTTTGAGAGGAGGGTTGCGTTGGGTATTCTTTT
>JBOFMR010000077.1:0-17987 GCA_051658485.1 Phocaeicola sp. | reverse complement strand
TTTTCATTGGCTAATGATTTTGTAAGAAACTCAACGGAATAGACCTAAATTGAAGCTTATTTACTCTCCAATAGATTCTATATATAGGAAATTCAAGTGATTTTCTAAAGGCATTAAGTTTTATCGGACAGTAATAATTGATAATCAACTGATATAATGATTTATGGCTGTCTGGGAAAAAGGGAATGAATCATCAGATTATCTGACAATCAATATCTAGCTGAGACTCCTTAAGAAGGGGTTTGTCCTTTCGTAGGCTAATGATGTTGTAAGAAACTCAACAGAATAACTTAAATTGAAACTTATTTGCTCTCTAATGGATTTTGTATAGGGGAATTAAGTGCCTTTACTGAAGGCATTACGTTTTCTCGGACAGCAATGATAATGATTCATTTTCTTTTATAGGGTAGCAATAATTACTTATCGACAACTAGGGTAGAGTTAGCTAAATTCAGAGTAGGGGTGCATAGCAATCAAAAGATTGCATTGTCTTTTGGTTATCATTAAAAGCTCCATCTGTTTTGTAATATATTGTGAATCTTTGAATTATAAAACTATTCCAAAAAAGTTGCGGGTGTAAGATGTTAGTTTACTCATCTATTTGAGAGGAGAGTTTGCTTGGTGAAAATTCGATTTGTAACTCCTGAAAGAGATATAAGTTGTCAAATTATTGTATCTTTGTTTGAAATATTAAAAAGAAAAAACGTATGTGGTTGTTTTATGCCTTTCTGTCGGCAACTTTATTAGGGTGCTATGATGTCTTTAAGAAAAAATCATTGAAAGAGAATGCAGTTATTCCTGTTCTTTTTTTGAATACACTCTTCTCGACCCTTCTTTTTCTACCTTTCATCGTAGTCTCTATAACTACCCCTCAACTATTAGAACACTCCATGTTCTTTGTCCCTACTGTTGATTGGAATATTCACCGTTACCTTATATTGAAATCATTCATCGTTCTCTCATCGTGGACCCTGGGGTACTTTAGTATGAAGCATTTGCCATTAACTATCATAGGACCGATTAATGCAACCCGACCTGTAATGGTGCTAATGGGGGCAATCTTAATATTTGGTGAACGTCTTAATCTCTACCAATGGATTGGGGTATCGCTTGCTATAGGTTCTTTCTATATGCTTAGCAGAAGTGGAAAAAGAGAGGGTATTCATTTCAAAAAGAATCAATGGATCTATTTCGCCGTAGCAGCTTCTGCTTTGGGGGCTATCAGTGGTCTGTATGATAAATACCTGATGAAGCCTATCTCGAGTGGTGGGTTGGGGTTAGAACCTATGGTGGTGCAATCTTATTACCTCCTTTATCAATTCTTTATGATGGGGACGGTCTTAGCTATGATTTGGTGGCCCAATCGTAAAAAAGATAATCCATTTCGTTGGAAATGGTCTATTATTTGCATCTCACTTTTTCTTTCTGCAGCTGATTTTGCCTACTTTTATGCCTTAAGTTTTGAAGATTCTATGATTTCTATTGTCTCTATGGTTCGGCGGAGTAGTGTGATTGTCTCCTTCTTGTTTGGTGCACTTCTATTTCGTGAAAAAAATCTGAAGAGTAAGGCTTTTGATTTGTTATTGGTGTTGTTAGGGATGTTCTTCCTCTATTGGGGAACCGCTGTGAAGGGCTAATTTGTTTGAGTTGTACTTTTAGAATGGCACTTTTATGTAGTTGTTATAATGATTTAGAATTTTCTTTTTGATTTTTGTCATATTATTTGAATCTAAATAGTAGAGAATGGCTATCTTCGCTCACGTTGAGGGAGAGACTCATCTTTCGATGATAGGGCATCCGATAAGAATACTCTTAATTATTAGAAAAGTCAATTATATCTTGATTGTTGTTGAGGCGGGATAATAGGGGTGATATTTTTTTGTACACTCTTATATCTGAATGATTTATTGGTATAATGTTTTAATATAGATATTTAGAAGAAACAATAGGTGTCTAGATGGATAGAGTCTAATTGCAGTGATTCGCAGTAATAGCATATAAGAAATGTGGATGTTAGATAGACCTAATATCCATACTTTTTGATAGAGAATGAGCTTCAATGCAATCGTTTAAAGTTATATAGATTGAAACCAGCACAATCTCTATTTAAAAATAGAGGAAGTGATGAACTAGATTTGTTGCTTACGCCAAAAACTATATTGGCAGCTTTCAATAGTACAATAAGAACGAACTATTTAGTTGTAACCTTTAAATTAAAAAAAGAGGATACTGATTTCTTTAATTTGAATAATAAAATAACCAGATATGTTACTACAACTTTTATTTGTTTTAGTCGCCATCATCCTAGGTGCTCGTTTGGGTGGTATTGGCTTGGGCGTGTTAGGTGGGCTTGGTCTAACCCTACTTACTTTTGTATTTGGCTTGCAACCAACCGCTCCTCCAATTGATGTAATGTTGATGATTGTAGCAGTTATTTCGGCGGCTTCTTCTATGCAAGCTGCTGGCGGACTCGATTATTTAGTAAAAGTAGCCGAAAAATTACTTCGAAAAAACCCTTCACAAGTTACCATATTGGCACCCCTTGTAACCTATTTATTCACTTTTATAGCTGGTACGGGGCACGTAGCCTATTCAGTACTCCCCGTTATAGCTGAGGTGGCTCGTGAAACAAAAATTCGTCCTGAGCGTCCGTTGGGTATTGCTGTAATTGCTTCTCAGCAGGCCATTACAGCTAGTCCTATATCAGCTGCCACTGTGGCGCTGCTTGGATTACTTACAGGATTTGATATTACACTATTTGATATACTTAAAATAACCGTTCCTGCTACCTTCATAGGCATTATGGTAGGTGCTGTTTGTTCGATGAAGGTGGGTAAAGAGTTGATGGAAGACCCCGAATATTTGAGAAGAGTTGAGTCGAATGAACTTGATGCCAACTCAGTTCAAACAACTACCATTGCCAATCTGCTCTATGCTAAATTATCGGTTATTCTCTTTATCACTGCTACGGTACTCATTGTGCTTTTCGGTTCTATTCCATCTTTGCGTCCTTCGTTTGATGGTAAGCTACTTGATATGCCAGCAATTATTGAGATATTGATGCTTTCTGCAGCTGCACTAATTTTAATCTTAACTAAGACTGATGGGATGACTGCTGCTAAGGGAAGTGTGTTTGGTGCAGGGATGCAGGCGGTTGTTGCTATTTTTGGTATTGCTTGGATGGGTGATACATTTATCAATGGAAATATTGTTGAGCTCACCGCTAATGTTGAAACAGTTGTATATGAAATGCCATGGAGCTTTGGTATTGCTCTTTTTGTTATGTCTATATTGCTTTATAGCCAGGCGGCAACGGTTCGTGCTATTGTGCCATTGGGTATAGCATTGGGTATATCGCCTTATTTACTTATTGCTCTTTTTCCGGCAGTGAATGGGTATTTCTTTATTCCTAATTATCCAACTGTTGTTGCTGCCATCAACTTTGACCGTACAGGAACTACTGGGATTGGTAAGTGGGTGTTGAATCACTCTTTTATGTTACCTGGATTGGTTGCTACGGTCGTTTCTATTCTAGTGGGTATGTTGCTCATTCAAATCTATTAAGTGATTCAGCTGAACGGTTTTCTCATTACTTTTGAATATAGATGGGGCAATATTAGCAATCATCTTCTACCTTCCCATTCTTTTTTATATGTCACAATCTATTATTGATACTTATCAAACCCTAACAGATATCTCTGAGGCTATTTATACCGAGAAGAGAAGTAAATTTATAGCCATCGCACTACCTGTTCATACCATTGAGGAGGTGAGGAGTTATGTGGAATACTATCAAAAGAAATATTACGATGCGCGCCACGTTTGTTATGCTTATATGTTGGGTGCCGATCGGAAAGAGTTTCGTTCGAATGACAACGGTGAGCCTTCTGGAACAGCTGGAAAGCCTATATTGGGGCAGATAAATTCACATGAATTGACGGATGTATTGGTGTTGGTAGTTCGTTATTTTGGTGGTATTAAATTGGGAACAAGTGGCTTGATTGTTGCTTATAAGGCTGCTGCCCATGAAGCTCTTCTGCAAGCTTCAATTGTTGAGAAAACGGTTGATGAGGAGATTACTTTCTCTTTTGAATATCCCTTTATGAATAGTGTTATGCGTATTGTAAAAGAGGAGGAACCGCTGATTGTTACACAATCGTACGATATGGATTGTTACATGACTTTGCGTACACGTCGGTCAGCTATGCCCAGGCTACGTGCTCGATTGGAAAAGGTAGAAACGGCTCATATAATTGAAGAGGAGTAGACTGAATCTATTGATTTTGCTACTATCATTGAAACTCGTTGAGCTTTTAGCAAATCCTATTTCACCCAACTTTCACCTCTAACCCAACTTTCACCCTTAAAATTATTTTTCGTAATTTTTCCACTGATTTCATCTTTTGTGAAATTTCAATTCACAAATAATCAGTGAACTTCTACAATACCAAAGTGTACCAACTTGTTTTTGTTATTGTAAAAATGGTTTGTGAATAAATAGTCAAGACTCATAAGTTCGTTGAGTCATTATTTATACACAAACCATTTTTTGGATTGTAAAGGCTAAAATGACCTTTATTGCATATCTTCAATAGAAGCTAAGTTGCGGGTAATCTCTTCCTCTTTCAAATCGTAGTTTATCAAGTTTCCTGCTAGATATTGATCATACGAAGCCATATCAATCAATCCGTGTCCAGATAAATTGAACAAAATCACCTTTTCTTCACCTGTTTTGATACACGCTTTCGCCTCACGGATGGTAGAAGCAATGGCATGGCACGATTCGGGTGCTGGAATAATTCCTTCGGCTTCTGCAAATAAAACTCCTGCATCAAAGGATTCTAATTGAGGAATATCTACCGCTTCCATCAATTTGTCTTTTAGCAGTTGTGATACAATAACACCTGCGCCGTGATAGCGAAGTCCTCCTGCATGAATATTGGCAGGCGAGAAATTGTGTCCCAAAGTATACATTGGAAGCAAGGGGGTATAACCTGCTTCGTCACCAAAGTCATACAAGAATTTTCCACGAGTAAGTTTCGGGCACGATGCGGGTTCAGCAGCGATGTATCTTGTTTTTCTACCCTCTTTAATGCTGTGTCTCATAAAAGGGAAGCAGATACCTCCAAAGTTAGATCCACCTCCGAAGCAACCAATCACAATATCGGGATATTCACCCGCCATCTCCATCTGTTTCTCTGCTTCAAGTCCAATTATAGTTTGATGGAGTGTGACATGGCTCAATACAGACCCCAATGTATATTTACAGTCGGGTGTACTCATAGCCAACTCTACGGCTTCCGATATAGCTGTTCCTAATGAACCTTGGTAATTGGGGTTTTTGGTAATGATATCTTTCCCTGCACGTGTAGACATAGAGGGAGATGGAGTAACTTGTGCCCCAAATGTTTGCATGATACTGCGTCTGTAGGGCTTTTGCTCGTAACTAATTTTCACTTGATAGACAGCTGCTTCTAGTCCAAAAGCTTTGGCAGCATAGGATAGAGCAGCTCCCCATTGACCTGCACCCGTTTCGGTTGTAACATTTTTTACGCCCTCTTCTTTACAGTAGTAAGCTTGCGGAATGGCAGAGTTTATTTTGTGTGAGCCAATAGGGCTTACACTCTCGTTCTTGAAATAGATGTGTGCAGGCGTTCCTAATGCTTTCTCTAGCCCGTAAGCACGTACCAAAGGTGTACTTCTATAATAGGTGTACATTTCGCGTACCTTTTCGGGTATTTTAATCCACACATCAGTTTGGTTTAGCTCCTGTTTGCAAAGTTCTACTGCAAAAAGAGGAGAGAGGTCTTCCACCGTAAGTGGTTGTTTTGTTTGTGGGTTAAGTGGAGGCAAGGGTTTATTGACCATCTCTGCCTGTATGTTGTACCAATATTCAGGTATTTCGTTCTCGGGTAAGATAAAACGTTTTTGTTTGTAAGCCATAATTCTTTTCCTTTAATAGTTTTGTCCAAAAGTAAATAAAAAAAGTAAATCAATATCTTTTTGGCTTGTTTTTTTTCCAGTTCTCCTCTCTTCTTTTATTTTTTGATAAGATTTCAACTCTTTTGGTAGGTTCTTTTAATTATTTGTTTGCTTTTCCTTTACTTTTATTCTTGTTGTCTGGTAAAACTTAATGGTTTTAGAATATTGCTTGATTTTTCTAGAATTGAATCTATTTAGAGAATAAGTAATCTTCCATGTAGATCTATTCCATTGAGTTGGTTAAAAAGTATCGGCAGCTCATTGATAATTATGTGATATGATAGCATCTTGTTAAAGTTGAATGTTAGTAGTGTTTTTTCACTGATTAGTCGTTCTATAAATACGATCTTTAAGTGATGTGATTTGAAAAGTTATGGTTCTGGTAAATAGATTATGGGTATACCTAGACTCTAGTCTGCTTAAACAAGGGGGGCTGGCTCTTATTACAATGAATTTTTAATGAGGTATTATATCATCTTATAATCAACAGCTTACTGAGATTCTTTAAAAAGGAGCTTCTCTTTTTGTTGGCTAATTATTTTGTAAGAAACTCAATAGAATATACCTAAATGGAAGCTTCTTTGCTCTATATATGGATTCTATAATTTAGAAAAAACAAGCGACTTTCTAAAGGCATTAAGTTTTATCGTACAATAATCGATTTTGATTTGGATTTTAAGCAGTGATGGTTTGGATGTAGTGAAAAAGTAGAGTGCTTTTTTATATTCTAGTAAGGAGATGCGACTCTATTACTTGAATAGGTTAGTGTTGCACTGCTGTACAACGGGTGTTGTATATCTGTACAACGAGTGTTTCACGGCTGTGCAACGCTTGTTGTACAGCCGTGAAACACTGAAAAGATGAGTGGAAATTGTACGTTTTCCCCATTTCTCAACCTATCCTTTGTGTCTACATTCTTTTGATAGGATTGCATAATGGCGAGATTTAAAAGTAAAAATTTTTACCTAAAAATAGCAGGATTCATTCGTCTTAGTTGTTTGTCTTACAGGATATTATGGTAGTATTTATAGGTGTTTGATTATCTGCTAGTCCAAATATATTTCTTTGAAAAGAGTTATAGAATCAGTTCTTTTTGCTAATTTTGATTTTTGTAATTAAAATAAAAGTATGAGTAATTTAGAAAGGTTCTCTTTTTTCAAGAACAAAACTGCCACATCTTATATTCTACGTTTGCTTTCTGTGATTGATACGATCGTAACTGTAGTCTCACTTCTTTTTGTAGCCACCCTGATTTATGAATATGGTTATACTTTACCTTCCTCAGTACATAGTACAATTGCTGCCTTCTATCGTTTTGTATGGGTGATTTTCTTTGTATCTACCTCTTTGAAAACGATTTTAAAAGGTAACTATGTTCCAACTTCGAACAAGAAGATTTTTAGGTACTTTCTTAATATCTTGCTCTACCTCACATTGGTTCCTGCTATTTTTTACGAGCCTCAAGTGACAGGAATAATACATGCGATTTGGGTCTTTCTGTCGCATCCTTTATACATCAAAATCCTTCTGTTGGCACTCTCGTTGTTGCAAATATCCAAAGGTGTTTTTCAGTTACTGGGTAAACATACCAACCCCTCCTTTATATTTGCCTCCAGTTTTTTAGTCATTATATGGATTGGTACGGGTTTGTTGCTGCTTCCCCACGCTACTTACCATGGGATTTCGTTAATTGATGCGCTATTTACCTCTACCAGTGCTACTTGTGTAACGGGGCTTATTACCATTGATGTACCTGCTACATTCACCCCTATGGGTCAATTTATCATTATTCTATTAATCCAGATCGGAGGTATTGGAGTGATGACTTTCACCTGTTTTTTTGCTCTTTTCTTTATGGGTGATAGTTCGGTTTATAGCCAGATTATTGTTAGAGACCTTATCACTCCTCAATCTATCGGTTCTCTTTTTTCGGCATTGGGATATATTTTATGTTTTACACTCGTTATTGAATTGTGTGGAGCAGGAATTATCTTTTTTAGTATCCGTGGCACCTTTCCACAGTTAGGTGTAGAGGAGGAGCTGTTGATTTCTCTCTTCCACTCCATTTCAGCTTTTTGTAATGCTGGTTTCTCTAACTTACCCGATGGGATGAGTAATGAACACCTTCTTACGGGGCACAATGGACTCTACATAACACTCTCTTTCTTGATTATTTTAGGGGGATTGGGTTATCCTGTGTTGGTGAATTTATTTGAAATGGTACGGCACGAATTTAAACGTTTCTTTTTCCGACACGTTTTTTCCTACAAACGACCCAAGCGCAAAGTACATATTTCTAGCTTGAATACGCGTATAACATTGGTTATGACAATCTCCTTATTGGTGATAGGTTCGCTACTAATTGCACTTCTTGAATGGAAAGGGAGCTTTGCTGGTCTTCCTTTCTTCGATAAATGTGTGCAGGCTTTTTTCAATGCCTCTTCGCCTCGTACGGCTGGTTTTTCGAGTATCAATCCCAACTCCTTTAGTATACAAACCATACTTGTTATTATACTTTTAATGATGATAGGAGGGGGTAATCAATCTACAGCAGGAGGTGTTAAAGTTAATGTGTTTGCTGTCGTAGCTCTTAATCTACGTACATTAATCGTGGGTGGCTCAAGCGCTAATATATTTAATCGTGAACTTCCTAATGAAACGATTCGTCGTTCCAATGCAGCACTATTAATGTATTTGGTAATTGCCTTTGTCGGTTTCTTTCTGCTTACTTTTTTTGAACCTGGTGCAGCGCTTCATACACTCTTTTTTGAGGTCGTATCTGCATTAAGTACCGTAGGGCTTACGCTCAATTTAACACCTGCATTAAGTTTGCCTAGTAAGCTGATCGTGATCTTTTTAATGTTTGTAGGGCGTGTCGGTGCTTTTACCCTTTTATCAAGTTTATTGAAGAGACGAGAAAAATGTTTTTACAAATATCCGAAGGAGGCTATTATTATAAACTGATAATTTGAGTATATTGCTACCCATTTTACTCTATGTTCTATGACAGAACTCATGGTAGGGCACTTGAAAAATCCTTTTCTTGAAGAGAATTACGCGACACAGCTTCTTTTGAGGGGGATGAATATTTGAAAATGGGCTCTTAATCGGGAAATATAGATAGCATTAGCAGTAGCAAAAAGAGTATATCTTCCTGATGTTATAGAGGAGTTGATGGCTTGTATTTAAAATGAGTGGCCTCTCTTTTTACTAGAATAACTTGATTTTAATGTAAGAATAGAACTTAGTAGTGGCTGAGAAAGAACTTGGCTTTGAATAAAAATAGAATAATAAAATAACACATTCCTTTTTAAAAATGAAATATATTGTAATAGGTTTAGGAAATTATGGTTCCGTATTAGCTGAGGAACTTGCTATCTTGGGGCATGAAGTAATAGGTGTTGATAGCAGAGAGCAGAGAGTCGATGCATTGAAAGAGAAGATAACAACCGCTTTTATATTAGATTCAACCGATGAGGCTTCATTGGTTTCACTCCCTTTGAAGGAGGTTGATGTCGTTGTTGTAGCTATTGGAAAAGAGTTGGAAAATTCGTTGCGTACCGTAGCTTTGTTGAAAAAATACAAGGTGAATCACATCTATGCTCGTGCGGTCGATAAAGTACATAGTACAATTCTTGAAGCTTTTGGGCTAGATGAGATACTCACTCCTGAAAAGAGTGCAGCTCGTAGCTTGGCTCAATTGATGGACTTGAAGGTACACGTTAAGTCGTTTGAGGTGGGTGCAGGTTACTACATTGCCAAGTTTGATGTTCCTGAAAAGCTGGTAGGTTATGCTGTGAGTGGTCTCTCATTGGAGAAAGATTTTGATCTCAAGTTGGTAGCTGTAGTTCGTGGAAGGCGCATCATCGATAGTAAGGGTGTAGCAAAATTAGAACGTTCTATAACTAATCACTTTGCTGAAGATTGCTTACTTGAGGCAAATGATGAACTGGTTTGTTATGGTGCTTATGATGACTTTCTACATTTTTGGAGAACTATATAGTGACTTTGTTTGTTTACTGGTATAGAAAAGAGGAAATAATCCCTTACATTTGCATTAAAATATAATTGATAGAATGAATATGAAAGGTTTAAATTATCCTATGGTACGCTGTTTGTGTTCCATAATGCTTGGTGTTATATTAGTGGGCTGGCCCGATGTAGCAGTTATTTATTTGGTACTTTTTGCTGGTGCTCTTTTTGTTATACCTGGTATCTTTGCCCTCTTTGGTTATTTTACCAAAGGAAAAGAAGAGGGTATGGAATTCCCTCTTGTAGGTATAGGAAGTACTCTCTTTGGAGGATGGCTTTTATTAATGCCCGATTTCTTTGTAAGTATGCTAATGACTATTTTAGGAGTTGTTTTAGCATTGGCTGGTATTAGTCAAATTGTGCAGCTTGTTTCAGCAAGCAAGCGAGTGGCAGTACCTATCTTTTTCTATATAATACCTGCTCTTATAGCAGTGGCAGGTATTTTGGTGTTGGTAAACCCTTTTGAGGCAGCTACATTACCATTTCTTATTTTGGGTATAAGTGCCATTGTATATGGTCTTTCTGATCTAGTTAATAGCTACCGTTTTAGTAAGAAATAGAGCTAATAGAGATATAGAGCTAATAGAGTGACTAATTACAGCTTTACAATAAGGTGTGATTAGTCACTCTATTTGTTTTTATCAAATGATATTCATCGTTTGCAACCAGGTAGCAACAATTATATTTAGTGCTTGCATAGAGTCCTTTTTGCTTAAAAGTCAGCCTCTCTTTCAATAACAAGGAGCTGTTGGGTAATTGGATGTATTAATTCAACTCTTTCAGCATGTAGGTAGAGACGGTTAGCTTCCTTCCCATAAAGTGTATCACCTAAAATTGGCGCATTCATTCCTTCGATGTGTGCTGCATGCAGCCTTAATTGGTGCGTACGTCCCGTTAGTGGATAAAGCTTCACCCGTGTAACTATTGCTTCCTCTTTTTGAATTCTACTTCTGTTCAAACGACTCTTTTTCTCTTCCTCATTAGAGTATTCACTTCCCTTTTTTTGAATAGCCACCATCTCACACCCGATCAGTTGATAGTGTGTTACAGCCGTTTTCCCATCTGTTTTATTGACCATTTGTCTGGGTCTATCTAGCAAGTTTGGAGAGAGTGGTAAGTTAATCTCCCCACATTTGGGATATCCCGAACCCATTAAATCTCCCTCTAACAGTGCTACATACTGTTTCTTGATAGAGCGACTTGTGAAGAGTTGTTGCAGTAACTTATGTGCCTCTTTATTTTTGGCTAACAAGAGAATACCTGATGTAGCCATATCCAGCCGATGTGCGATGAGTGGACCCGTGGCATGTGGATATCTCTCTTTCATCCATTGGTAAACAGAATACTGCTCCTCCTTTCCAGGAACAGAGAGCATTCCGGCTGGTTTGTTTATAGCCAACAAATCATCATCTTCAAATAAGACAGGAAGTTCGGGTAGATTTTCTGGTTGATGTTTGGTACTCTCCATTTGTTCCAACCCCTGCATCATGTGTGCAAAGATAGGTTCACATTTCCCTTTACAAGGAGGATAGAAGTAGCCGTGGTGGCGAATCTCCTGTTTGGGTGACTCTCCCCACCAAAATTCAGCTAAAGCGAGTGGCTTTAGATCATTTAAATAGGCATATTGCATCAACTTGGGGCCTGCACACTCTCCTGCACCTGCTGGTGCTGTTTTGGTGATGCTGTTTTTGAATATCTCACACAAATCTTTGTACTCTCCTTTTGAATTTAGAAGCTTGAACTCTTTGAAAAGGTAGTTTTGTAGAGCTGCCGAACGCTCTTTTCGCTCTTTTTTAAGCTTGTTGAGTGGGGCAATATATTGTTCTAATCTCTGCTTGAGCTCTTCTAACTCCTCATTGAGTAGTCGTTCCAATCGTTTGAATGCTGCCTTTTGATATTGGCTCTCTGCTATCAACAGCTTCTCTTCTTCGGCATTAAGTGTTCCTCCTTCTCGCTTTTGGTCTCTTGCTTTTTTATCCTCTTTAAGTTGTGTTTTGGCAGCGGTACGCTGTAAGTGGTTATTTTTCTCCTTTTCCAATACCGCCTCTTCTGCTGTTTTTAGAGAAGAATCTTTCTCTCTTGAACTAATGTCACGGTTTATTGCCGATATCATGGCCTCTTCTTGTTTGAAGTAGTGGCTAGGTTGTAAGAAATCATATATAGGAGGAACGAAAAAGTTATGATGATTCTTGCCAGCCAATATGCCTGAGAAGGCAGCTATGAATCCAATCTCTCCTTGCGTTGTTTGAACGACCAATACACCAAACATCTTTCCTTTTTTAAGCTCTTCTTTCCATTCTGTTTTTGCGGCAAGGAACTTTTTCACCTCATTGGCAGCAATTAAGCAGAGAGGGTGAGGGGTGTCACTAAAAGGATTGATAAACATTGTGGGCAATGTAAACTTTTTGATGGAGGTTGTAAAAGCGTGCAACATGGGAGTTTGGTTTTGCATTGTTCAATGGGAGTTGTATGTTTAAAGTGACTCTATCACTCCGTTTTCTACTTAGTAGTGGCAACCATTATTCCACCTTTTTTCAAAAAACGGGAGGTATGGGCAAAAAAAAAGGAGCAACGCCTTGCTCCAACCTTTGTTAACCTTAAATCTAATACTATGAAAAACACACTGCAAATGTACGGGATTTTTTTTGTGTAGCAAATAAATCGGATAAAAAAAGAGGATTTATTATGTTATTTAACACTAGTATATAGAAATAGAATCTTTTTAAACCTACTTTTACCTACCTTTGTACCATAAAATAGAAAATTATGGCATTTGAAGCATCAAAAAAAGAGTGGAGTGAACTTTATACCTTTCTTAAGTTACTAGCAGATGGTTGTGTAGCAGGAGGAACGGTAGACCGAAAGGCAGATCAAACGAAGTGTTGGCCCATAGCCCGCATCCAACGTGAGGAGCACGACGGTACGCGTCAATATATTATTGAAGGGAATGAGGTACATATCTCGAGTGAAAAAATAGATCTGCGCATAGAGCGTAGCACGATAGGAGAGATAGCTCAATCAATATTGAAGGCTATTCATGCATCAAAAGAGGAAGAGGTTGCATCACCCGATGGAGTAGAAGCCTTCTTGGATGAGATATCGATATTTGATCTTGAAGCGAAGACAGAAGATAGAACCGATTTGCACATTGCTTTTTATCACGTAGATGCACCGTTGGTCGGTTTCTGTATACGTTCTAAGATGGCACGTATGGCTTCACTGTTGGATGGGGGGCGTACTGCTAATTTAAAATTCGAACAGAGTGGTGTGAAGTTCTCAAATCCCACGGTAAATAACATCAATGCAAATGGTGGTGAGGAGGATGTAGCAGGAAGAATGTTGCTAATAGAGAGTTTGAGTGGTATCTTGAAATATAGCGATGTGGCCGATAAAGTTTTTCGTAGTAACTTGTCTATGATTGATTTACACTTCCCTCGTATGTTGGCTGAGATGTTACGAATTATGCATTTGGATGATATAACCAAGGTGAGTGATTTGACAGCGGCTATCAAGCAGATAAATCCCTTGAAGATTAAAGATGAATTGATCAATAAGCACCTCTACTATGAGTATAAGATGAAACAGTTCCTAATGGCTTTGGCTCTTGGTATGCGTTCGGCAAAACTCTTTAATGGAACAGACTCAGCTGTTGCTGGCTTTTTAATGGTAGATAATCAGGGAGAAATATTGAGCTATTCTAAATTAGATAAGCAGACCTTTGAAGATTTCTTATTTCACAACACCCGTTTTGAGAAAAGTTCTACCGAGAAAGATAAGTATGGATATTTAGAGCGTGAGAATGGGGTTTATTACTTTAAGCTCAATTTGAAAATCGGATTTACCAAGAAGTAGTTTTTACATTCGTAGCTGTTTCTTATAAATCGAAACCGTTGGATGTCGATTTTTGAAATCCTTTATCTATGTATCTTGATGAATCTCTTTCGTGTAAAGATTGTATGTCAGTAGGCTCTTTTGAATGATAGAATCTTCTGATTATGATATAGATAATACCATAAGCCCTACCTAATGGCATCTCTTGTAGATGCTCTTAGGTAGGGCTTATTATATGTATGGTTTATTTGTGATGAACCATTCCTAGAGTTTGAATTTAAGAATTTGACCACTATAGCCTTTAATCTTCAAAGTTGTCAATTGGTCTGGTTTCATAACTACTGTTTGGGATTTTTGTTTCAATAGCTCTTTCACTTTATAGCTCTCTTGTACGGGAATTTCGAGGTATTCGAAAGCGTGCATAGGTATTTGAACCCCTATCGTTGCATCGTTGCAATCAAAGTTAACGACAATCAGTAGCAACTCGTTTTCATATTTGCGCAAGAAAGCGTAATGTCTGTGCTCATTGAATTCTACTCCTTGTAGATTGGCATAGGTTAAATCGAAGAACTCACCTTGTGAAATGGCTGCTTCATTGTTGCACAGATTTAACAAGGTGGTGTAGAATGCACGTAGGTTTTTTTGTTCTTTATCAAGTAATTCTTCATTGAATTTCCCATCGTTCATCCATTGTTGAATAGAGTCAATAGACCAATAGTCAAAGATGGTTGTTCGTCCATCTTTCCCGCTAAATCCCTCTTTCTCCATCCCTCTCTCTCCCAGCTCCTGCCCAAAGTAGACCATAACTGGATTGGTATTTATGCAAGCTGTTACAATCATAGCTGGAATCGCTTTTCTGCCGTTACCAGCAAAGAAATCAGATCCGATACGTTGTTCGTCGTGATTTTCTAAGAAATTAAGCATCTGTTTTTCAATGCCCGACAAATTTTGCCAATTGTGTTGGATGGAAGTTGCCGTTCCATATCCACAAGTGATGGCACGTAGCGTATCATACAAGCCTACCTTGTCATAGAGATAGTCGAACTTACCGCAATGAAGGTAGTTCCTATATTCGTTTGGATTGTAGACTTCCGCTATAAAGAGAATGTCTGGGTAGTGCTCTTTTATTTGAGGAATCGTCCATGCCCAAAACTCGACAGGTACCATTTCTGCCATATCGCATCGGAATCCATCGATTCCTTTCGCTGCCCAGAATAACAAGATGTTTCTCATTCTAATCCACGTATTAGGAGTGGGTGAGAAGCATTTTCTTCCCCAACCGACGTAATCAACTCCGTAGTTTAGTTTGATAGTCTCATACCAATCGTTTTTTTGTGGGTAAGCATCAAAACGGTCATTACCTGTTGCCTTTGCAGGATACTCCTCATACGGAGCTGTTTCTCCGTGTTGCAGGTCAACTTCACCCCCTAAACTTGTTTGAGGGACGTAGTAAAAATTATTTTGCGGATTAAAAGAATGATTTGTGTCATCATTTTCACCCAGATTAGCTTCGTTTTTAGGTTTTGACTTTCCGTTGTATTGACGAGCAACATGGTTGGGTACGAAGTCGATAATTACCTTCATCCCTTCGTTGTGTGTTCTCTCTACAAGTGCCTCAAACTCTTGCATTCTGTGAGGAATGTCATTGGCTATATTGGGAGAAATATTGTAGTAATCTTTGATAGCATAGGGTGATCCTGCTTTCCCTTTTACAATAGCAGGGTGATCTTTTGGTATGTCGAATGCGCTATAATCTGTACAGGTAGCATGTTCTATCACTCCTGTATACCAAATGTGGGTAGCACCTAATTTCTTTATCTCTAGGAGTGCCTTAGATGTAAAATTATCCATCTTTCCACATCCGTTTTCTTGTAGAGAACCGTTCTCTTTTTTTGTTTTGTTTGTATTGCCAAATAGGCGAGGCAGTACTTGATAAATGACCATTTTGTCTTCTTTCTGTTTCATATGTAGCGTTTGTTTCTAGTCTATTACTGTAAAAATATGCTATCAGGAAAGTGTTTTATACTCTCTTTTGCAGCTTGATATCCCCGTTCAAAGATCTCTTTTCCTTTTTCTATTTCTATATAACTGTATTTATCCAACCCATAAGGCTCAATTAGAAAGTCTGCTAATTGCCTTTCTGGAAGTGAATTGGCCTGAAAAGTAAAATAGAAGGTACGAAGTGCAATGCTGGCCATATTTAACTTGTATGGGTCAGCATCAAATGGAATAACATCAAAGGCAAAAACCTTTTTGCACAGGTCGCGAATGGGACTAACGGGTAGGTTCATTAGTATTCCTCCATCGATGTAATTGATTTCCTCTATTCTCTGCGGTGGAAACAAAATAGGTAGGCAACACGAAGCTGCTACTCTCTCTGTAATTTCACCTTGTTTAAATGTGACAATTCTCCCATTGTCAAAATCAGTAGCAGTGATAAAAGTTGGTATTTTAAGATCTTCTAGCCTCTTAGCTTGAAGGTGGCTTTTTAAGAAATCGATGAATCCATCAAATTTCAATAAACTTTGTTTGCTAATGGTTATTCCCGCTAGTTTTCGAAGCGAAACATCGTGAAAAAGTTCCATGATTCGGTAGGGCTCTTTGCCATCTGCATAAAAAACAGAAGCTACCGCTCCAGCACTTACCCCTGATAAAATATTGGGGTGTATTCTTTGTTCATGCAAGGCTTGCATGATACCTAGATGGGCAAATCCTTTTGCAAAACCTCCGCTCAAGGCATACCCTATTTCATATTTAGGTACATTTATATCCATAGACTTTTTTAAAATAGTCACAAATATAGAGATAGCTTTTTTATTTGAGAACTATTTTGGGGTTATTTTCTATTTGCCCATTCAAATGGGATGCTAAGTGATGAATAAGGATGCATATAATATTTGAAGTTGGGTATTCTTTATTTTTAGATTAATAAATTATATCCTAAATATTGCGGTTTCTCGGTGAAGACTAAATTGTTGACAGTTGATTATCAGGCTGAATATCTACTATCTCCCAAATATGCTTATTGTGTATTTGATCATAACCAATGTTTTTAATTGTGATACGTTTATGATTTTCAAACTCATCTATAGTGTGTTTTCCTAGAGTTGAATTATGTAGAAATATTGTTTCTCCATTTTCTGGTTTTATAATAATACCATTCTGGTTTCTATTGACTACATTCCCTATACAAATGCTTCCTAATGGTATGTTTTGACCTTTGAATTTTGTTTGTTTATTTTGAGAGTTTGTAGGTGAAGCACTTAGATACAGCAGCCCTTTTTCAATATTAACAAAGGAAAAATACATTTCTGTAATATTACTAGGCTGTAATCCTGATCTAGTTGCTTTTTGTTGTTGGCGGAGATTCATGAATGCCTCACGTTTACCAACTTTGAAAATTAGCATTTTTCTATCATTTCGTGTTTTATATTCAACTTTCACGGGGCAATTTCCATCAAAGTTGTTCGTATTTATGGAGAATTTGACTCCACTAAGTTCTACTAGCTCATTTTTGCAAGAACCGATTTCATCGTATTTACAAGGAATAATAGTTGAACCATCCTCGTGTTCAATGCCCCATTTGCCTATTTGACAAAATTTTATTAGATTATTATCGAGTTTTATTTCTTCCGATTTTATAGGCTGGCAATTATCATCAATAAGACCACTACATTCATCGAATATAACACTTGCGATGTTCAATGAATTGAGCTCACTAATATGCTCATAGTTATTCAAAATCTCATTTCCTTGAAAGTCTATTATGCAATACATCCCATCACGTACAGCTATAACCTTATCAGAAGACCAAATATCTAGTTTAGAATAACAAGCAGAAGTTAGAGAGATCCCATTTTTAGTCATTATCCCCCAAAGGAAATTGCCATTTATCTCTTTTACATATTTTGCTCCTATAGGCTTAAAGTCTTCTATTCGTCTTATCTCTGTGTTAATAGCTGTATAATTAGTTTTGTCAAACAAGTCGTATAACCCGTTTTTAATGTAAGCCCTCGGCAAACTCCGTATTGTGATATACAATAAATCCTTGAGATGTACTTGTTTTCCATCTCAAGGATTTCACTGTTTTAAAGGATGTCGTGGATTTCCATGATTTCATGGATGTGATGGATTTCAGAGAA
>JBOFMR010000076.1:0-5128 GCA_051658485.1 Phocaeicola sp. | reverse complement strand
AGGAGAATGTTACGTAAAGAGTTTCTCTAGGCTAGCAACAATGGTTATACTATATGGAGGCTGTTCAACCATCCCTAAAAAAAGTGGGAAGGTAGCCTAATAGCACTCTCTCAAACCCCAATTGAGCCATCCCTATTTGACTAAGGGGGACTTGGAAATATATAAAAAGGAACTCAACTACCGTTTAATAGTAGTCGATCCGTGCTATTGTAATAAAAATAAGTTTTATCGGACAACAATATAAAAATAGATTAAACATTGGAATAGATAAAAAAGAAAAAATGAAGTGCCAGAAAGAGAAGCCCCCCACCCACTCCACTAAAAACAAAAGAATAAAAATAGCTTCAAATCTTCACACCACTTGTCTATTAGCAAGTTACGGTGAAGGAAGGGGGGAAATAAACTTCACCATAGCTTCACCTATTGTTCATCTTGTCTAAAAAAAGGATAAATCTTTATTCAGAGAGATACAACGAGAATTTTCTGTAACACACGACTAGCTATTGACTATTCTTGCTTACATAAAAAGAAAATAAGCTATTAAAAAGGATTTAATAACTAGACAAGTTTACCGTTTCACCTAGGTGAGACGGTAAAAAAGAGAGGATAAAAATCAGAGTTCAAGTAAAACAATAGGCCGTTTTGCTATTTCTGATAAAATCTGTTCAGCCTACTCTCTTCGCTAGGGGAACACACTAGCCGCAAGGGCTAAAGCATCAATCCCAATAAACCTAGAATTTTACTTGATTCCAAATTAGGCCCTTCACCACTAATATTCCGCTAAAAATTCATTGAAATAAAAATCAGATCACAACCCTATTTAATCGTACTATAGCATAGGTATAGCCGTAATCGATTTGTCATAATCATTGCTTTTCAAATCAAATCAGTTCACTTAAAAATCGAATTTATACAATTATTAATCAGATAGATACATAACGAATATTCAAATTTAGCGGGATGCTATTAACCATACAATAAGAAATAACAGAAACCTTCCCCAATAAACAACAGGAATTAGTTAACCCAACTTTCACTTTCAATAACTCCTATTTTACTCTGTCGCATTCTGTAGTGCATTAGCTGGGTAGATGCTGTGTTCCACAAATTTTCATTTTCTTAAATCGTTCACCTTTTAGTCTCGGTGCAGTATATATATCTTGAGATTCTTCCCCAAGAGTAAGATCGAAACAGAGTTATGCCACAAAGCTAGATACAATATTCTAGCCAAAAGTGTCCTACAAATTGCATTTAGCAAGATTCGAAAAAAGAATTATTGAGTATCAGTGAATTGAAATTACACAAAAGATGAAATCAGTGGGGAGATTACGAAAAATAATTTCAGGAGTGAAAGTTGGGCTAGAGAGGAAACTACACAACATTCAAAAAAAGATTGAAGAATAGGTGAAGATAAAAAGAGGCTACATTCACCACAACTCGCTGATAATAAGCGAGTGTGAATATGTGAAGGATAAAAAAGAAAAAAAAGAGTAGAGAGGAGAGAGAAAACAACAACCCCACTCTAGGCTTCTTAAAGCTTTACATCAAATCCTTAACACTAAATAGAGGGAGGAATCTAGACTCCATTTAAAGAATTTGTCGACAACGTAGAAAATAGCACCAAGGGAAGGAGAGAGTCAAATTTTAGTACTACTTTTGTATCCGCATTTTAGAATCATTGAGTTAATTGCATAGTAGCACCTAGGTTAAGCGAATTTTGCAGCACCACAAAAGCCCATCAATGGCACTAACCCATCAATAAATAAATCAATTCAAGATGGGTAATAGCTGCTAATATCAAGGTACAGTATCGAATTGCAGAAAGCTTACTTTCACATCTAGATCCATTCTCTTTCAGATGCCTAGAGCTTTATAAACATTGCGTATGAGTGTGCATATGTGAATTAGAAATGAACGATTTAAGCAGCTTTAATAGATAAAACATCAATGATATCTACTTTTTTTAATACCAAACAATTAACTTTTTAATTACGACAACAAGATTAATGAAAAATAAAAGCCAAAACAGAACAGGAGTAACAAGAGAAGTGAAAATATTATTCATGCTACTCTTTTTCCCCCACATGCTTTATAGCAGTTGCATAAATAGAGAAAGAGAAGGTCAAACAGATTTAGAAAGCAACTCGACAGCACTAGAATATAGCAGTTTTGATATACCCAATAGCCTAGAGTTCTGCGGTCAACAAGTAGATTTAAGTAGATATGACCGTCGCGAACGCATGGATAGGGAACTACTTGCTTTTACCTATATGCATAGCAGTTCGATACAGATGATTAAACGAGCAAACCGATTTTTCCCCGCTATAGAGCCTATATTAAAAGAACAAGGCATACCTGATGATTTTAAATACCTCATGGTTATAGAGAGCAACTTAAATCCCAATGCTCGGTCGGGAGCTGGTGCAGCAGGTCTTTGGCAAATCATGCCCGCTACAGGCAAACAGTATAAATTAATCGTAGATGATTTGGTAGACGAGCGTTATCATTTAGAGAAGTCAACTCGAGCAGCTTGTCGTTATCTAAAGGAGGCATATGCCAAATATGGCAGTTGGGTAGCTGTAGCCGCCTCTTACAACGCAGGACAAGCACGCATTTCTAAAGAATTAGAAAGACAAAGTGCAGAAGACGCTCTCGACCTTCATTTGGTAGAGGAGACGAGTCGTTATACCTATCGCATCCTTGCCGCTAAAATATTATTCAGTAACCCTGCTAAATTGGGATTCCGTCTGCGCGCAATAGATTTATACCCAGCAATTGATTACAAAGAGGTTACAGTCTATACAACCATTGCAGATCTAGCCAATTGGGCTAAAGAGCAAGGTATCAACCTTTCACTGCTTAAAAATATGAATCCGTGGCTGCGAGGTAGTTCGCTAACCGTGCCAAACGGCTCCTCTTTTACTATCAAAATACCAACCAAAGAGGCGATGTATTACAACCCTGAAAAAACGGTTTCACACAACCCTGCTTGGATAATCAAAGGTGATCTTTAGAGTTAACATCTAGTTCGGAATTGCTCTACTAAACAACAGAAGAAGAGTTAGGAAAATTTCTGAGCGATAATATTTGTGGAGGAAAAGAGTCTCTTCCACCGTTTGTTCTATATTTCTCACTCTCTTAGTTAGGGTCTACTGAAAAAGGCATCACACCACTATTAAGTTATCAATAATGAAAAGGATTCTATACTATAATTTGGTATCTTCTCTCACTATAAGCCATTAGAAAGCATTTTAAGGCATATTATTTGCATTTACTAGAATAAATCATTCTTTCTAGGAAGCCTGAAATTCATCTATAGGCAGCTGTGACCATCTTCATATCTAGTCATAGTGCAAGGTTTTAATCGAGAACATGTAAAAAACCTTGCACTTATATGCAATTAATAAGCCCAATAGTACTATAATTCAGCTTATTATAACTTTTTCAGTAGACCCTAGTTACGCCAATGCTTTTCATAGAATAGAGAAAAGAGATCCCCATAATACCTAAATAGGGTCTACTGAAAAATACGCAAGACGTTGATATTTAGATTAATAAGATTGTTTTTCTATATATAAGTGCACATTTTTTTGTATCTTTGGGCTTAAAACCTTGCATTATGATTAGATATAAAGATAGTCAACAGCTACGTATTACAGAATTTGAGACTCCCTTTGAGACTACTCTTGATTCTAGCAATCGATGGGTTCGTTTAGCCAACGAACTTCCTTGGAATGAACTTTGCTCGATTTATAATGAAAAAATGAGTCAAAAGATGGGGGCTAGAGCTACCGATGCTCGTGTTGTAATTGGTGCCTTAATTGTAAAGCATCGCATGAAATTATCTGATATTGATACCATAGAATATATCCGTGAGAACATGTATGTTCAATACTTTCTAGGTTTGCATGTTTACACCTATAACGCCGTTTTTGATCCAAGCTTATTTGTTCATATTCGTAAACGACTCGGCTTAAAAGAATTTGAAGATATGACTACTTTTCTGATGAAAAAAGAAGAGGAAACAAATCCCAAAGAGGATAATGATGAGGATGATTTTATCAAAAAAGATGAAGCTGGCAACATTACACACAAGGGAAGCATTAAGATAGATGCTACGGCCCTTGATGCTGAGATTAAATACCCTACAGATTTAGATTTACTGAATTCTGCTAGAGAAAAGTCAGAAAAATTGATAGATAAATTATGTGCTATTTCTTCTTTTCCCAAGCCTAGGATGTATCGTCGTAATGCTCGTAAGGATTATCTTTCCTTGATTAAAAAGAAAGCAAAAGGAAAGAAATTGCTCCGTAAAGCTCTAAGAAAACAACTTGCCTACTTGTCTAGAAATATTGGTTATATTCACTCTCTATTTGACAGCGACCCATCTCTAATTTCCAGATTGTCAAAAGCTGAGCTGAAATACTTTTGGGTTATCCAACTACTCTATGACCAACAAAAACAGATGTATGATGAGCGTAAGAACAGCTGTTCGGATAGAATCGTTAGTATTCATCAGCCTCATGTTCGTCCTATTGTAAGAGGTAAGAGTAAAGGTAAAGTAGAGTTTGGTGCTAAGGTAGGAGTTTGTGTTGACAGGGGCTACTCTCGGATTGACCATTTAAGTTGGAATGCCTATAATGAATCGGAAGATTTATCTGTTCATTTGGAGAACTATAAAGCACAACATGGCTTTTACCCTTATCGAGTTTTGGGTGATAAAATTTACCTAAATCGACAAAATCGTACTTTAATGAAGGATCTTGGAATTGAAGCTGTAGGTGCACCATTAGGTAGACCATCCAAAGAATCAAAGAGCCCAGAATATAAAGCAAAAATGCGTAAAGCGGCTGGAGAGAGGAATGAAGTTGAGGGGAGTTTTGGCGTTGCAAAACGCCGTTATGATATGAACGATATTAGAGCACGGTTATCCAAAACTGCCGAATCTTGGATTGCGGTAGGGTTCTTCGTGCTAAATTTACAAAGATTCCTAAGAGGTATTCTTTGTGCCTTTGAACTAATAGTCAGAAATGCCATAATTCGAGCCATAAAACAAGCTCTAGAAGAAATAATAACAATAACGAATAGAATATGCCATCCACAAAAGATTAGAACAAACTATTGTGGA
>JBOFMR010000075.1:0-7332 GCA_051658485.1 Phocaeicola sp. | reverse complement strand
TTATTCTCCATTGTCTTGCCTATTCTACTGTGGTATCTATCGCCAACTAACAAAAAAAGGATAATTACACAGCAATGATTAGAGTGGGGAGCTTGTTGACTATGTCAGCAATTTCTACTATGAAATATATAAAAATAGGTATAGAGCTTTTTGTGGTAGTACTAGGAGTGTTTATGACTCTTTGATTGTACAAAGAAATGGGAGATTATACAATTATTATGTAATTGTTTCTAAAATAAATAGATTTTTACTACATTTACACCTTCAAGATAAAATGACGAAAAACTAAACACTTTTTTAATTATGTTCAAATCAATTAAATCAACATTATTTATTCTCTCAGGTGTTCTAACAATGAGCAGCTGTTCAAAGGAGAATGTCGATGAAGGACCGAAAGAGCCGACAAAAATTGCGGTTACATTTGAGGCAGGTGAAAATGGAACGGTAAATTTATCTGGTACGAAGAGTGGTAATGCGGGAGATACAATCTTTTCAGTAGCGAGTGGAGAAGGGATTTTTTACCTTAAAGGGTGGTACAATCAGGCTGATCCGCAGACGCCGTTGGTAGATTCTAAAGATATTACCATTTCTGGGGATACGTTGAAAGTGAAACTAACAGATGCAACGAAGGATAATGTTTTCAAGGCACAATTTACAGACAAGAAATACACGGTTACTTTCAATGTCGACGGAGCTGGAGCTGGAACGGTAACGAAAAGCAGTGACAGTGGAACTCCTGGATCGGTGCTTTCATCGAAAATAGAAACCGTAACTGTAGGTTACAAGTTCTTGGGATGGTATGATGGTGGTGCTGAGATTACAGAAACATCAACCGATGCAGATGTCTATTTATCAGACCGCAACCGTCAGCTGAATGTAAAGGTATCTGGTGATAAAACATATACCGCAACGTTTGAAAAAGTTAATGTTGATGTACCCTCAGAAGAGGAAGGTAAATGTGCACCGCGTATTTACGTAGCAGGTACAGGTGATGATGTGAGGCTGATGCTTACAAAAAAACCGACAAATAATGGAGTGTTCTTCCAATTTGGTTCGATTGTTGCATGGGATAATAAAGATGGTATAACCGCTGCAAATATCCAGTTCAATCCGTCCAATTTGGATATTCCCAGCTGGACTAGTTCTTGGACAGTTGGTGATACTTTTCCTGAGCACACGGTGAAGAATCTGAAAGCGGGCAAGGGTGACCCCTGTCGTTTGGTTGGATTCAGTCAGAAGTACATCAAGGAGGAGTTGGAGTCGGGACGTACACCGGACAACGGCAAATGGTTTATGCCAACAAATGATCAAAATAAAGATTTTTCAAAAGTGGGGAACCGTTCTAATTGGACAGTCCTTGAGGGTATTAATGGATATTATTTTGGTTCAGGGGCTACACCAACAGGTACAGATGGTGAATTTATGCCTGCTGCTGGCACTCGAAAAGGGCATACTGGTGAGTTTGCTTATTTGGGCACATACGGCTATTACGAGTCAAATTCGTTAAAAACTCCAATAGCCGCCTACTGTCTGCATTTCACTAAAGACGGTGTTCCCTTGAATAGCGGTATCAGCCAATCCTATGGTACCTCCGTGCGCTGCGTGCCTCAACAATAACTGTAGATGGGAGAGTTTCATCTCTATGGTTCTCTTGAAGAATCGCCGTTCTATCGTCTCTATTGAATTCGAGAAAACGAAAGAAACTTTGTAACCGGAGAGAGGAAGAGACTTGAAATAAGCAAAAAAGAGTAGACTAGAAGGTCTACTCTTTTTTATTGCTACATACTACCCCTCCTCTAAAAAAAGCATGATAGAGCTATCTAAAGCGTATGTGCGACTCCTCTTTCTCACTACATCACTAAGCGGTTTCTTTATAAATAAGAGCTATTTTCAAGTGCATTCCCTTCTTTCTCGCGCTACATACTACTCCTTTAAACAACCCTTCTTATTCCTTTTATTACACCCTTTGTGACTTTGAGAGGAGGGTTGCGTTGGGTATTCTTTTTGTTTGCTTATTCTCCATTGTCTTGCCTATTCTACTGTGGTATCTATCGCCAACTAACAAAAAAAGGATAATTACACAGCAATGATTAGAGTGGGGAGCTTGTTGACTATGTCAGCAATTTCTACTATGAAATATATAAAAATAGATAGGTATAGAGCTTTTTGTGGTAGTACTAGGAGTCTTTATGACTCTTTATAATATACGGGAGCAGATAATTATACAATAATTATCTGATTTTTTTTGAAACAAGCAAAATTTTACTACTTTTGCATTTTCAAAATAAAATAACGAAAAACTAAACACTTTTTTAATTATGTTCAAATCAATCAAATCAACATTATTTATTCTCTCAGGTGTTCTAACAATGAGCAGCTGTTCAAAGGAGAATGTCGAAGGACCGAAAGAGCCGACAAAAATGACGGTTACTTTCAATGTCGACGGAGCTGGAGCTGGAACGGTAACGAAAAGCAGTGACAGTGGAACTCCTGGCTCGGTGCTTTCATCGAAAATAGAAACCGTAACTGTAGGTTCTAAGTTTTTGGGATGGTATGATGATGGTGCTGAGATTACAGAAACATCAACCGATGCAGATGTCTATTTATCAGACCACAACCGTCAGCTGAATGTAAAGGTATCTGGTGATAAAACATATACCGCAACGTTTGAAAAAGTTAACGCTGATGTGCCGTTAGAGGAAGATGGTAAATGTGCTCCGCGTATTTACGCAACAGGTACAGGTGACGATGCAAAACTTATGCTAACAAAAGAACCTAAAAATTACGGTGTATTCTTCCAATTTGGATCGGTTATTGCATGGGATAATAAAGCTGGCACAACTGCTGATAATGTTCCATTCAATCCCTCTGAAGTGGAGATTAGCGGGTGGAATAGCTCTTGGACAGTTGGTAGTACTTTTCCTGAGCACACGGTAGAGAATCTGAAAGCGGGCAAGGGTGACCCCTGTCGTTTGGTTGGGTTCAGTCAGAAATACATCAAGGAGGAGTTGGAATCGGGACGTACACCGGACAACGGCAAATGGGTTGCACCTACAAATGATCAAAATAAAGAGTTTAACACCCTAGGAAGTTTTTCCAATTGGACAAAGTATGATGATGTCTCAGGCCGTTACCTCGGCCTCGGAGCGTCAACAGGGGGTGGTGAATTTTTTCCTGCCGCTGGCAATCGCAAGAATACAGATGGTACGCTTGCGGAGCAGACGACACGCGGTTCCTACTGGTCTTTAGATTGTATGGGAGCCGGTGGTTGTTATTTTGTGAACCTCACTGCGACTACCTTTTCAGGGGATTACATGCAAAACCAAACTTTTGGTTTTTCCGTGCGCTGCGTACCTCAATCACAACCGTAGATTACTCCCTACGGGGAGCGTATTCTCTTCTTTCATTCAGCGGCTCTCTTTAAAAACCGCTGTTCTATATCATCTATTGCATTCGAAGCAATAAATGATATTTGTAGAGTAAAGAGATTTAAAATAAGCAAAAAAGAGTAGACTGCAATGTCTGCTCTTTTTTTTTGCTACATACTACCTCCTCTAAAAAAGGTACGATAGAACTAGCTAAAGCGTGTGTACGACCCCTTAAAATCGTGATAGGAAGGGGAATGTTGTGGCTGTTTAATATTAGATGTATAAATAATCAAACAGAGCAGTTGAATGTTTTTTATTCTTTTTTGCTATATTTGCACTTTGAAAACAAAAATAGACAAAACAAACATTTTATTATTATTATGATTAAATTAATTAAATCAACATTATTGCTTCTTTCGGGTGTTCTAGCATTGAACAGCTGCGCTAAGGAGAATGTTGTGGAGGAGCCAGTAAAAATGACTGTTACGTTTGAGGCAGCCTCCAACGGGGTAGTTGATCCATCGGGTGATCAGACTGGCAATATGGGTAGCACCCTCTTCTCTGTAGCCGCGGGAGATGCGAATTATAGCCTTGAAGGGTGGTACGATGGAGAAACGAAGATTAAGGGAACAGAGGATATTCTCCTAGTAGGGGATACCTTAAGAGTGAAACTAACAGAGAGAACGGCAAGAAAAAAGTTCGAGGCTAGGTTTGCAGATAGTAAATACACGGTAAAAATCAAAAATCTTTCTTCCGAGGGTGGTTCGGTTTCTCCGGACAGCTGTGTAGCAAAAGTCAATACACCGTTTGAATTTACTGCAACACCAGAACAGGAGTATGGAGTTTTCTGGTATGATGATTTGGGTAACTCCATAACCTCAACAGATACATCTTTGCCTATTTACCTTTCAGCGGATGGCTTGCACTTGTTTGTTCTGTCATCGAGTGAAGTAGATGGAAAAACCTTCCAAGTAGCATTTATAAAGAATGGCTATACGGTAAAATTTGAAGTGGATGGTGAAGGTGGTTCTGTGAGCCAATCGGTGGGCACTGAACCTGCGGGAGAGATGATCGAATGTGATGCAATGCCTGATGGTGACTATATACTTGAGGGTTGGTATGATCCAGCGAATAAGAAAATCGATGCTACAGAAGGCGATATCTATGTATCGGGAGAAACGCTCTATGTTAAGTCATCTTCTGACGTGAATAACCATATATTTGTTGCTAAGTTCATGCTAAAGGAATACACGGTAAAAATCAAAAATCTTTCTCCCGGGGGTGGTACGGTTTCTCCAGCGGACAGCTGTGTAGCAGTAGCTGGTGATACTATTCAATTTGCTGCAACACCAGGGAGTACATATGGAGCTTTTTGGACTGATTATTTGGGTGAACGCATAACCTCTACGGATACATCTTCACCTTATTACCTCTCAGCGGATAGTTTGATGTTGTTTGTTAAGTCATCGAGCGAAGTAGATGGAAAAACCTTTCAAGTAGCATTTGAAGAGAAGTTCTATACGGTAAAGTTTAGATCTGAAGCAGGTGGTTCTGTGGGCCAATCGGCATCCAGCACACTTGTGGGGGAGATGATCAAATGTGATGCCATACCTGATGCTGACTATAAGCTTGAGGGTTGGTATAACTCAGACGATCAGAAAATCGATGCTACAGAAGGCGATATCTATGTATCGGGAGAAACGCTCCATGTTAAGTCATCTTCTGACGTGAATAACCATACATTTGTTGCTAAGTTCACGCTAAAGGAATACACGGTAAAAATCAAAATCACTTCTCCTGAGGGTGGTACGGTTTCTCCAGCGGATAGCTGTGTAGCAGTAGCTGGTAATACTATTCAATTTACTGCAACACCAAAGCAGGACTATAGAATTTCCTGGACTGATTATTTGGGTGAACGCATAACCTCTACGGATACATCTTCACCTTATTACCTCTCAGCGGATAGTTTGATGTTGTTTGTTAAGTCATCGAGTGCAGTAGATGGAAAAACCTTCCATGCAGCATTTATAAAGAATGACTATAGGGTAAATTTTGCAGTTGACGGTGAAGGTGGTTCTGTGAGCCAATCGATTGGCATCAAACCTGCGGGAGAGATGATCGAATGTGCCGCAATGCCTGGTGTTGACTATATACTTGAGGGTTGGTATGATCCTGCGAATAAGAAAATCGATGCTACAGAAGGCGATATCTATGTATCGGGAGAAAAGCTTTATGTTAAGTCAACTTCTGGAGTGAATGGCCAAACATTTGTTGCTAAGTTTAAGTTAAAGGAGTATACGGTAACTTTGGAATCCGATGCACCTAGAGGAGCAGACGGAACTGTAGACAATGTTGGCGGAACTGCAGATGCAGGAACAAAGATTGCCTCTACTGCATCCATTCCGATCGATGGATATAAGTTTTATGCTTGGTTTGATGGAGAAAGTATGATTACGAGTGAATCTACTTCGGATGACCTGTATCTTACGAATGGCGGTAAAACGTTGAATGTTACATATTCATCAGCAACGGACAGTAAGACTTATACGGCAAAATATGTGCTAGATGTTGATATTAAAGGGGGAGAAATGAGCTTTACTGTTACGCCAAGTAGGGGGGAAGGTCTGAAGTGTTACCTTCCTTTTACAAAAGAGGGTACAACAGGTGCTTATACGCTTTTTGTTAACTGGGGAGATGAGTCAGCTATCAATGTTATTCGTCCCAATTCCCCTTTGAATGATGGTGTAATGCATGTTTATGAGCAAGAGGGAGAGTTTACCATTACCATTACAAGCTCAGAGGACGATTTTAAAAACGTGCAAGTACCTAGAATAAATTTTTCCAATTTTAATTCTACGCGTATAGCGCTAAAAGCGGTAAATACTCCACTACTCAATGCAGGAACAGATAATTTTAGCGATGTGTTTAGTATGTGTTCGAATTTAACAGGGGTTCCAATTGATTTATTTCGATACAATACAGCTGTAACTAACTTCAGTTCAGCATTTAAAAATTGTTCGAATTTAACAGAGGTTCCAGCTGATTTATTTCGATATAATACAGCTGTAACTAACTTCAATTCAGCATTTGAAGATTGTTCGGTTTTAAAAGAGATTCCATCGGATTTATTTCAACACAATCTAAAATTAACCAGATTAAACAAAACATTTAAAAACTGTATAAGCTTAGAGGCTATTCCAGGTGGGTTGCTTAGAAATAACACAAAGGCATTTCTTTTTGATTTTACATTTTATAACTGTAAGAAAGCGAAAGTGAGCAGCTGTGTTTTTTGTGATGTAACAAAAGAGGATTATAGTCGTTTTGAATACACTACTGGAGAAAGTGATTATGAAGTATTGACTATGGAATCTACGTTTGAATTGGTTGGTTCTGAATTAGATTCTACAGAGGGAAGTACTTTCCCCTCCTTGTGGGACTACGAATACTACAGAGGAATATCAGTAAACGCCTGTTTTAGGAATGCTAAAGCGAGTAATGCGGAATACGTAGATCCTAACTGGCTATAAATAATCCTTCTGTAAAAGCTCTCTTGTAGCTTTTGCATCGTATTGCAATCGCTCGAGATTCATTTAAGAGAGTGCGCTGCTTGTTTATAGCAGCGCACTCTCTTTTTTGCTACATACTACCCCCTCAAAAACTTACTATGGAAGCAACTAAAGGGTGCGTTCGTTTTTTTATTTTTTGCTGTATACTACTCCCACACATCTAGTTCTTTTTTGTATCCATTTATGACTTTTAGATTATTGCTGTCCGGTAAAAAATGGAACGAGTCATTATATTATCTGATAATCAATACGTTGCTTCGATTCCTTAAAAAGGGGCTTGTCTTTTCATTTGCTAATGATTTTGTAAGAAACTCAACGGAATAGACCTAAATTGAAGCTTATTTACTCTCCAATAGATTCTATATATAGGAAAATCAAGTGATTTTCTAAAGGCATTA
>JBOFMR010000074.1:0-1693 GCA_051658485.1 Phocaeicola sp. | reverse complement strand
TAATAGCTGTCTTAACCGCTGCCCATCCTTTTGTTCTCCACACGTCAGGCTCTTTTAAAACCTCTTGACGGTAGTACTCCCAATCATCCCTACAAACAGACTCCTCAAATTGATAGTTGAAAGAAGGATTCTTCCCATCAAATACTCTTTCAAGCTCTTGATATATCGTGTTTGTTAATTGAATGTTAGGTGTTGGGAACTTGAATAAGCTAACAAACACTGCGTACTTATCTTTTGGAATAAGCGTTTTAACCCATTCTAAGAACACGTTAGCAGGTTGAGTTATATCAGACTGCTCCATATAACTTTCCGTGTGAAATTTAAGCCTATTCTCGTGAAGTACTGCTTTGCTTATTATGCTTCTGTGCTTTGGTTTTTGAAGCCGTTCTTTGATTTCCTCTATACTTAATGCCATACTCTGTTAGTTCAAATTCTGAATCACTAGGAAGATGCCACCCTCCGTTATTTGGCATCCTAAGAAGCCTTTCAGCGTGACACAATTCGAACTCTCGCTCTGTTGTGCCACACTTTAAGACTACTTTAGATTTCCTCTCGTACATTAGGGCGCTGGTGTTGCTAAGTCATTTAATGCGTTGAAGTCTGTTGGTGTTAAGATAACCAAGTTATCAGACCAGTTAGGCATGAATTTCCACTGAATGGTGTTCATGTCAGGTGCTTCCAAACCGCCTAACGACTTATCCCCAACAAACAAACCGTAGATTGGAATAGGGAAGTACTGCGTTGGTGTTTCTCGGTCGTCTACTAAGGCTCCAATACGTCCGAACTCATCTACTAGGTAAATACCTACGTTCTCGCACTCTAAGCTCTTCATTGCCTTGATGGTGCTTTGGTTAGTTCTCAAGATGTTGCCAGTGAAGGAAGTTGGTTCTCTACCGATGTTGATTTCGATACCTCCGATTGTTTCGTTACCACCTCCGTATGTTCTTGCTGCTCCTGCTTCTGTTGCGGGTGCTTGAATGTAAGGTGACTGAACTACTTTGGTGCCGTCTGTGGCTGTTAATAGTGTACTCCAAGAAGCCAATAGTTTTGGATCACTTGCTGGAACATCGAAAGCGTTTTTTGTTGAGCCCGTTTTGAATACTCTTTGAAAAACGACTTTCTGAACTTGTCCGAAAGACTCTGGACACTCACTGATTGGAATGCTGTTAATGGATGGTCCTGCTGGACAATTGCATAAAATACTCATAATCTTTAAATTAAAATTGAACAAATATATTTGTAGAGGATTGTCCTCTTACACAAAGGTACTAATTTTTTAATTTCTTCTCTTTATTTTTCTTCTTTGTTTGTGCTTACTCAATTTCTTGGTAGCTAGGTATCTCATCGGGTCGATACAGTGATTAAAAGCGTCAATAGGCACGTTTAAAGTCTTGCCATCTCTATCCTTTGCCCACATGTACTTTCTTAATTCGTTGATTAAATTGGTGCTTCTTTTCGTTACCAAGAAAGGCTCTTGTTGTAGCACGTCTATCCCAAAGTTTACCGAATCCGCTCCCTTGTCAGCAGGTTGAACACTGAATCCGTAACGGTTGATTTCTGCAATACTTTTCGGCTCGGCTGAATCCGCTATGATAAAGTCTGTACTTCTTATCTGTGAGTCTTTCATTACATTAGCGATGTCGCCGTTTGTCATTCCCGTTTGATAGCAGACTTCATCCCATATGTTTTTGTT
>JBOFMR010000073.1:0-1358 GCA_051658485.1 Phocaeicola sp. | reverse complement strand
GTTCTGTATTTTTTCGAACATTCCGGAGGTGGAGCGGAGCGACCATATTCCCCAAAAAAAACACTAAAAAACAGCGTTTTTTGCGAGCAATTTACTAAGGTAATTTTTAGTTACTTTTTAGTTACTTTTTCGGCATAGTATAACTACTTGATACACAACACCCCCCGAATAGCTATTGCGACTAAATTCCGCCCTATTGCGACTAAATTCCGCCCTATTGCGACTAAATTCCGTTTTTTTTGCCACACTGCGACTATTGTAATTACGACTATCTCTTTTTATTAGTCTTTTTATATATATTTGCAGTAGAAAATCAAAAAAACAAGGATATGGAAAAGGAACACAAACTAATCATTGCGCAGGATAATCTACTAACGCAATCAAGGTATAATTTTAGTGTGATCGAAAAAAGATGCTTGTATCAAGTCATCTCAGAAGTCAGAAAAAAATTCATAGATACAAGAATAGGACAAAAGGACCTCTTCGATAATATGTATCTAGAAATGAAACCTGCAACACTATGCGCACTAGGAGATGAAGCTAAAGATGTATACGCAGCACTCAAAAGATTGAAAAATAGGGAAATAGAAATAGATAATAAAGATGTATGGGTAACAACAAGCTGGATATTGCAAGCTAAACACGAAAAAGTAAGAGATGTATATAGCGTTCTCGTGTCAGGGGATATTATGCCTTTCTTTGTCGAACTAGCAAAAGAGTTTACAACATACGATTTAACTGTCGCAATTAGTCTTAAAAGCACTTATTCACAACGATTTTACGAATTTTGCAGTCAATACAAGAATAGGACAAATAAAACGTTCTTCTTCACTGTTGAGAAGCTACGTGAAATGCTGATGCTAGAAGAGAAGTATGCTAACATAAACGACTTTAAACGTAAAATACTAGACGTTGCACAAAAGGAAATTAAAGAGTTATATGACAGAGGGCAATGTGATTTGTATTTTGAGTATGCAGTTAAAGACACGGACAAAAGAAAAATACTATCCTACTTCTTTTTCGTGCACACGAAAGAGGACGAGGTGCAAAAAGTTGATTATCAATCTTTAAAATCTTGTATAGATAGAGTACAATGTATATTGAGTACCTTCTTTCCTAGAGATAAAAAATTCGTCAAAAGAGCAATCATAGAGATACAATTACGACCCGAAATAGGGTTTGAAATCGTTGATAAATTAGACAAAAAGGTACTCGATTACGATAAGGAAGATATCCCACCTATCATCAGATTTGTACTGAAAAACGATTACGGAATCAAATAACGGCACAAGAAAATGGAACAGTTTTCTCGCACCCTTCTAAACGTAGTTATAGCACACTATAACCCTGAAGGGTTG
>JBOFMR010000072.1:0-43708 GCA_051658485.1 Phocaeicola sp. | reverse complement strand
ACTATAAGCCATTAGAAAGCATTTTAAGGCATATTATTTGCATTTACTAGAATAAATCATTCTTTCTAGGAAGCCTGAAATTCATCTATAGGCAGCTGTGACCATCTTCATATCTAGTCATAGTGCAAGGTTTTAATCAAGAACATGTAAAAAACCTTGCACTTATATGCAATTAATAAGCCCAATAGTACTATAATTCAGCTTGTTGTAATTTTTTCAGTAGACCCTAGTTACGCCAATGATTTTCATAGAATAGAGAAAAGAGATCCCCATAATACCTAAATAGAAGCTTATTTGCTCTCTAATAGATTCTATTATTAGGAATTTCAAGCGATTTTCTAAGGGCATTAAGTTTTATCGGACAGCAATAAAAAATAGGTGCTGAAATAGAACGAAGATTGAGCAAGCTATTTACTATTCACTCGTTGCATTACCGCGTATCGAAACCTGACAAACGCAATTGGTGCTATATCAATTATCTAGAGGTAGGCAATGCAATCATCATCCCCGCATTGGGCATTGAGGAGGAGCATCAGGCGTTGGAACAGATAGAGTGCTGCTTCCCTCATAGAAACATCACGCAACTGAGGGCCGAAACGATTGTAAAAAAAGGAGGGGCACTAAACGGCATCACCTGGTGTTGCAAAAGTCTTGACTAGAAGTTGGCCTGAACTTATCAACGCTACACACAGTGCTAAGAAATCTCATATCCTTTAAAACATACAACTAAGAAAGTTGGCTTAAAGGGTTGCCCAATAGAAAAAGCACCTCTCGCTACTGCTTTGTGCAGTAAAGAGAGGTGCTTTTAATGAATTAGAGAAAAATGCTACTTCTCTAACAAGGTTTGCAACATACGCTTCATCACTACTGTTGCAGATATTTCACGATTGGCTGCTTCAGGAACGACCAATGATGTAGGCGATTCAATCACTTCATCAGTTACAATCATGTTGCGGCGAACTGGCAAACAGTGCATAAAAAAAGCATTATTGGTAACTGCCATATGTGCTGCATCTACTGTCCAACTCATGTCTTTACTTAATATTTTACCATATGTTTCGGGGTTGGTAACTCCAGGAGAAGCCCAATTCTTTGCATAGATAAAATCGGCACCCTCAAATGCTTTCATTTGATCATATTCTACTTTGGCGCCACGCACAAAAGCAGGATCAAGCTCATAACCCTCAGGGTGAGTAATTACAAAATCAACGTCTGCTTCATTCATAAAATCAGCAAATGAGTTGGGAACTGCTTGTGGCAACGCTCTTGGATGAGGTGCCCACGTCAATACTACCTTGGGACGCTCCGTGCGTTTATACTCTTCAATGGTTATTAAATCGGCAAAGCCTTGTAAAGGGTGACCTGTTGCTGCCTCCATAGAGAAGACAGGTTTACCCGAATATTTAATAAATTGATTCAAAACATTTTCAGTATAATCATCCTCACGGCTTTCGAACTGCGCAAAAGAACGCACCCCAATAATGTCACAATAAGCAGCCATCACGGGAATAGCTTCCAGCAAATGTTCGCTCTTATCTCCATCCATGATTACACCACGCTCAGTTTCTAATTTCCAAGCACCTTGGTTGACATCAAGAACCACTACATCCATACCCAAATTTCGTGCTGCCTTTTGACTGCTCAAACGAGTACGTAGGCTATTATTAAAAAATATCAACAGACACGTTTTGTGCTTACCTAGCGTTTCGTATTTATATCTATCTCTCTTTATTTCAAATGCTTCATCCAAAGCCTCTTTCAAATTTCCTAAATCAAATACATTTGTATAGTTTTTCATTTTCTTTCTATTTATATGGTTATTCTTACTTTTACAATTATTCTCGTTAAGGCAAAAGCTCACAAGAGATTGATTCCTGTTATATCTGTATCACTTTTAATGCTATTGCTAAAATAGAGAGAATAACAAAAGAGTGCAGAGATTAGCTACTTGCCCAATTCACCACTTATCTAATTTGCCCCTCTCCCTCTATAATCCATTTATAGGTAGTGAGTTCTTCCAATCCCATAGGACCTCTTGCGTGTAGTTTTTGCGTGCTGATTCCTATTTCTGCACCCAGCCCAAACTCACCGCCATCGGTAAAAGAGGTAGCTACATTCACATAGACACAAGCAGCATCAACTGCTTTTACAAAGTAATCAGAAGCCGTCTGGTTTTCAGTTATGATACATTCACTGTGCCCCAATCCATATACAGCAATATGAGCCGTTGCCTCTTCTACATTCTGTACTGTTTTAATAGCCATCTTGTAATCTAGGAACTCTGTACCAAAGTGACTCTCTTCAGCCTGCTGAAGTAGAGCATCGGGGTAGTTACCTTGCAACTGTGCATAAGCCATTTCGTCTGCATAGATAATTACCTGCTGCGTTGCCAAAGCTTCACAAAGTTGTGGCAATTGCGTTATACGTTCTTGGTGAATCAAGAGGCAATCCATCGTGTTACAAACAGTTACTCTACGCGTTTTGGCATTGTTGATAATGGCTGCTCCCTTTAAGAGATCACCATCAACATCAAAATAGGTATGACAAACACCAGCCCCCGTCTCAATAACAGGAATAGTAGCATGCTGACGAACAAAATCAATCAAACCCCTTCCCCCACGAGGGATGAGTAAGTCGACATAGCCTCTAGCTTCTAACAACTGAGTTGTTGCAGCAGCATCGGGTGGTAAAAGTGCAACGGTTTGCGTACTTAATCCCATCCTATTCAAGACTGTATGAATAACCTCAACCAATGCAGAGTTGGAGTGATAGGCATCTGTACCCCCCTTTAAGAGACAAGCATTACCCGATTTCAAACAGAGGGAAAACACATCAAGCGTTACATTAGGACGCGCTTCATAAATAACTCCAATTACTCCAAAAGAGACTGCTACTTTTTTCAAACGCATACCGTTGGGGCGGATGGTGGTATTTAGGACTCTCCCAATGGGAGTAGGCAACGTAGCCACTGTCCGTATGCCCTCGGCAATCTCCGCAATACGCTCTTTAGTTAATTTAAGACGGTCATACTTGGGGTTACTAGTTCCCATGCGATCCAAATCAATGGAATTGGCTCGCAAGATAACGTCACTCTGTTTTTCAGTTTCATTTGCCACAGCGACAAGCAGATTATTCACCTGCTCATCTGTATAGAAAGCAAGCAAACGACTTGCTTCTCTTACAGCTTGAAAAGTAGTTGTCAATTCATTCATACACCTATTTCATATATAGTTCCACATTAAAAGTGGAGTTTTTCTATTGTTTAATCATACCGTTTAAAGAAAGAAAGAGGACTACACTGTTTAAGTAGTTTCTAAAATCACCTCCTCTTGTGCCCAAAGACCAATCATGAATTGGTTTTGACATTCTATTTACACAGCCTGTTGAGAGTTTACAATTTACAGTTTGGATTTATTCAAACGATTTAGTAATCTACTTTTAACTTCTTATCTCCTCAATCTTTTTATATAATCATATCTATAAAGAGGATAACTATTTCACCCAAACAACTAAAGTCGGGAACAATACCCCCCTAAATTATCATTGGTCACAAAAACTGTTGCAGATATTAGGTAGGGTTTCTTTATTTAGCAACACCCCATTCAGATAGATTCTTACATCCTCCCATTGCTCCTTTATAGCAACAAGAGAAGAACCATTACCGACTAGTTAATTCAAATAGAGATAATCGTAATGTATCAATGGCTTTTGCCCCTGTTTACCCAATAGTTCACGCGCTTCGGAAGAGTCAAACGCAATACGTCCTACCCCTATTACATTGCCCGAAGTATTGATTAGACGTACAATATCATCCTTTTCAAATTCACCCATAATTTGAGTGACACCTATAGGTAAAAGGCTAACAGCACGCTTCCCTTTGAGTATTCTTTCAGCATTTTCATTTATATGAAGCTCCCCTTTTGCAAATCCATCGCTGTGAGCAATCCATTTCTTCACACTCGAAACCCCCTCTACACTAGGTATAAAACGAGTACAAAGTGTTTTATTAAGATTAAAGAGTAAATCGGTCAGGATATTCTCCCGTTTCCCATTGGCTATAATAACTGTTATACCCTCATCAGCTACCTTGCGCGCTATCGTGGTTTTAGTAAGCATTCCTCCTCTTCCAAAACCCGATTTTCCCGTTTGAATATAGTCTGATAAATCTTTTCCTACCTCCACTTCAGTAATAACCTCTGCACCTGGAGCACCCGGTTTTCCTGTGTAAATACCATCGATATTACTCAATATAAGAAGGGCTTCCATATCCATCATAGAGGCTATGAGCCCTGAAAGTTCATCATTATCAGTAAACATCAATTCGGTTACAGAAATGGTATCGTTCTCATTCACGATAGGAATAACCCCGTTCTCTAACATTACCATCATACAATTACGTTGGTTTAGGTAGTGACGACGGGTAGAAAAACTCTCCTTAGTCGTTAAGACTTGCCCTACCGTTATATCATGGTCACGAAAGAGTTCATAGTAACGGTTAATCAGTTTAGCTTGTCCAATGGCCGAATAGAGTTGGCGTTGTTCCACCGTATCTAGTCGTTTGGACGTTTTCATCTCACTGCGCCCCGATGCTACTGCCCCCGAAGAGATGAGAATGATTTCGACTCCTGCTTGGCGCAAGATAGCGACTTGGTCAACAATCGCTGACATACGAGTCACATCTAGCGTACCATCTTGGCGAGTAAGAACGTTACTTCCTATCTTTATTGCTATCCTTTTAAAGCTAGTTTCCATTATTTATCATCGTTTATCTAGGCAAATATAGCTATTTTAATGAATCTGTAAGAGAAAATTCATTCAAAATTAAGGATTCACAAAGTAGGAGGCTATTATTTTAATTGCCACCTTTGTTGAATGAAATTTTATAACTAGAATATACAACTAGAGCCGTATGATAAAAGCTATTTTCTTCGACATTGACGGAACACTTGTTTCATTTAAAACACATCAAATTCCCTCATCAACCAGTGCTGCACTTAAAGAGTTGCGCCAACAAGGCATTAAACTTTTCATCTCTACGGGGCGCCCTTGGAACCTCATTAATAATCTGGGCGATTTAGAATTTGATGGGTACATTACGGTTAATGGAGGGCATTGTTTTACAGCCCAACTTGAAGATATATTCAAACGGCCTATTCCAAACGAAGATATAGAACACCTTATTGCCTACGAAAAAGAGAATCCAACACCCTTTGTAGCAGTATACGACAACCGACTTGTTATCAATCAGGTAGATGAACGGGTAATGGAAATTGGAAATCTGATTAAAATTCCCACCCCACACATTGCGCCACTCGAAGAGGCACGCCACAAAGAGGTACTTCAACTAATGGGATATTTTACAAGTGATGAAGAGAATAATCTATTTAAAGAGATATTACCAAATTGCGAACCGATGCGTTGGCATCCACTTTTCACCGACATTGTAGCAAAAGGAAATAGCAAAAGTAATGGAATCGATCAGGTTATTCGCTATTATAATTTAAAATTGGAAGAGTGTATGGCCTTTGGTGATGGAGGGAATGACATTCCGATGTTAAAACACGTCCCCCACAGCGTGGCCATGGGAAATGCAAGTGACGAAGTTAAAGCAGCAGCAAAATATGTTACAACCTCAGTCGATGAGGACGGAATTGCTACAGCACTTAAACGATTTGGACTAATAGATAACAGTACTTCCTCAAACGTCCTTTCATCTATCTGATTCTAACTATAAACAAATGATTCTTATTTGTTTATAGCAATTATTTCTATTCACTCACTTACAAATATCTATGTGGCGACATAGCAATCAGGGGAGTCTGCTATTTCTAATTTAATGGCTCCCCTACTAAAGGTTCACTTTTGGACATTCACTCCTATCAAAAGCATTTACATACATGAATCCCTTCGGAAAAAGAGTTTTCAAATAAACTCCTTTCGACTATTCTAAATATTCATCCAGCTACTTAAAGAACAAGGTTATTTACTCTTTGGAGCATGTTCAATCGGCTTCGGTTGAGCGGATATGCGAGATACTTACAGAACTATTTTTCCGTATGCATCTTACAAGGGAGAATTAGTAATTTCCCTTTTCTAGAGAAAAAAATGAATTTAATTCAGGAGTGGTTGATTTATTAGTGAAAAAAACTAATTTTGCATACGAAACTGTTTTTTGCATTATTTTGCATTTCGAGCCACAAAACGCACCATTCTTACACAAAAGAAAGAGGAAGGAGCTTATTTTAATATAAATAGATTCTGTTAGCTGTACCTAAACAATGCAATAACCATCTAACAGATAGCAAAACACTTGCAGATAGTAAGGAGGTTTTGATAACCAAACATAAACACAAACAACAAATGGAAGATAATACAAATATTGTAGTCAACAAATCGTTTAAAAAATTCCTTGCACCTACAATGATAGGTAGCATTTCTATGGTATCTGCTTTACTTGTTGATGCTTCATTAATATCACACTTTTTTGGAAGTAATGGTCTAATTATAGTATCATTAGGTATGCCGCTAGAATTAATATGGTGTTTGATTTATGTAGGATTAGGCATTGGAGCCTCTACTATCTTCTCTATCTATCTAGGTGCCAACAATGCAGAAAAAGGGCGAGATTTTGTGGCACGAATTAATACATTCGCTCTTTCTGTTACACTTACATTCTCTGTTCTAGGGCTTTTAGCAACTCCCTTTTTATCAGCAGAGCACCTTAAAGTCGACCCCTTATTCTTTCCTGATGCCCTACGCTATATACAGTACCTGCTATTGGCAACCATCCCTCTCGTCCTTAATAATTACTTACTCTTCTTAGTACGAGCAGACTCTTCACCACGAATAGCCTCTGCATCCACAGTTACACAGGTAATACTTAATTTATTGCTAGATCTTTTATTTATGGGACCCATGCAAATGGGCGTTCAAGGAGCAGCCTTAGCTATGCTAATCGCTTCGAGTGTTGCATTAACCATATCCATCTCTAGTTTATGCCGTAAACAGTCTGTTATTGGCTTCTCTTTTAAAATGTTTAACAAAGCTAGTTTGCGTCCAATCTGGGGATATGCGACCTGTTCTGCTATTGACAATTTAACTGGATTCTTGTTTGCATTCATATTTAATTTATTAGTACTACATACTTTTGGTACAAAGATTACTTCGATTTACTATCTTACCAATTACATTTTAACTTTTATCGCCTACTGCTCAATGGGACTTTCTTACTCTACGTTACCCCTTCTGAGTGTCTTTTTTGGCGAGGAAAATAAGAAAGGGATTACTCTAGCTATGCAAAAAGGATTGAAATCTGCCATTATTATTGGTTCCTTTTTGGCTATACTCATCTATACCTTTTCTAAGTTCATCGCTGTTGATATCTTTAACTTCCAATATAACGAATTGTATGAACTATGCTCTAGAGCTATCTTATTATTTGCCACTTCTATCCCTTTCTTCTTAATCAATTTTGTCATTATTCGCTATCTTCAACAGGCAAATAAGATTAAAGAAGCGGGCATATTTGCTCTGTTCCGTTATTTAATACTTCCTAGTATATTCGTTAGCATTTCACTCGTATCTAATCAATTAGACCTACTATGGCTTCGTATAACATTCTCGGAAATCATAGTACTTGTAGGCATTGTTATTTATGGTTTTATTAAGAAAAAACATTTGGGGGCTGATTCAATTTTCTGCTTACCTAATTTTAAACCTTACAAATCTTCGACCCACTACCTTATTCTCCCTAAAGAGTTGAATAAGTTAGCAGACTACCAAAGAATGGCTGAATTATACCTCAGTGAACAGAAAGTTGATGATGATAAGCGAAGAAGAATCGTATTGGCCTTCGAAGAGGTATTTATCTATGCACAAGAGACTCACCAACACACCTCCTCCTACATAGATATTCAATTAGTTATTACGCATAACGATGAAGTGAAGCTTTTGGTGAAATTAGATAATAAAGGGGTAAATATGAAGGAGATTGCACGCGAAAATATAGAGAACTCAGACTTTTTTCTAAGTTTACATCTTTTACGCTCTCTCTCAAAAGAGCTTTCTTACTCAAAAGTATTATCATTTAATACGCTAAACATGGTTTTTTAACCTACCTCCCCCACAATAGAACAAGTCTCTAAGAACAAGGTTATTTACTCTTTGGGGCATAATTGACTTCGGTTGAGCGGATATGCGAGATGCTTACAGAACTATTTTTTCCGTATGCATCTTTCACAAGGGAGAGTTAGAGGTATGCTTGATTTGAATAGAAGTAAAAACAAAGTCTAAAACAATTTGTAGACAAAGGGAAGCATACCAATAGATAAAAATGATTAAATTACTGATTGTCAAATCAATAAAAGACGAATCAACGAATTCTCAAATCTCATTCCTACAAAGAAACATTGACTACTTTCACCTGCCTATTAAGGGGGAGGGGGTAAAAGTAGTCAATGAATAAATCGATTGTCAATGAGTGGAGACCACTATAAGTCAACACCTACAAAAAACAGCACTTTTATTTTAAAGCAGCAAAGTTTGATAATTGGGATACCTCTCTATATAGGCCTTCACATAAGGACAAATAGGAATGACCTTATAATCTTTTTCACGAGCATACTCCAATGCACGTTGAGTCAAAGCAGCAGCAATTCCCCTCCCCTCCAAAGCTTTTGGCACTTGTACCGAAAGTAAATTGAGAACTCCATCTTCATAAGTATAACTCAAAAAAGCAAGAGACTCCTCCTCTTCTATCTGAAACGTATAATTGTTGGAGTTGTGAATGATCTTTTCTTTCATCATCTATTCTGTATTAATTTGTATAAGAATAAAACAGAGGAGATGCTTTTTTTGTTTGAAAGAGTTTTATAAATTTATTTAAAGCAATCAATCCTACATATTAAACTTATGGGAATCATTATTTTAAGAAGGCATCCTCTGCAGCCTCAGAAAGTAGTAAATTCTACTCTTTCTGAAATCGCAGAGAATACCTTATCTTCTCGTTGCTAGCAAAATATTGAATTCTTTGGAAAAAGCTATCCTTCTAACTCAAAGAATCCTTCTTGAGAAAGATTGTCTATTGTGTTTGCTAATAAAATATCAGTAAATAAAATAGCCACTGCTACCCCTTTTATCACTCGTATTCTATTGAAAACCAAACACAACTCTACCCCTATTTCTGTCGGACAACAATAAAAACAGCCCAATTTAAATGAATGGGAATATATCAAAAAAGTTAGCAACGATAAGAATCATTGCTAACATTTTTATTTAGAGAAGAAATAGATAGCCAGTAATTGCTATTATCTTATTTCTATGAAGTAGATTTATATAACAATAATTTGTCAACTAATTTGGTCGCTATTCGTTTGACTCCAATTCAATCTAAAATCAACAATAGCAAACCTCCAATCACCTTATCCTAATACTCACTAGTAAAGTGAAAGCGAATATTTTTAAAGTCCATTTGTGCCATTTGCAACACATAATTACTATCAGCAAGGAAGACATCACGACCCTCACGGTCTTTTGCCATATACTGGTATTTACGTTTCTTGAAAGCATCAAGTTCTTCGGCATTATCACTCTCTACCCAACATGCTTTGTAAAGGCTAATAGGCTCCCAACGACATTTTGCTGTATACTCATTTTCCAAACGATACTGTATAACTTCAAACTGAAGCTGACCCACTGTACCAATAATCTTGCGACCGTTGAACTGATTAACAAATAACTGTGCTACCCCTTCGTCCATCAATTGGTCAATACCTTTGGCCAATTGCTTTTGCTTCATAGGATCAGCATTTTCAATATACTTAAACATTTCAGGCGAAAAGCTAGGAATACCACGGAAGTGTAATTTCTCTCCCTCCGTAAGTGTATCTCCAATCTTAAATGTACCATTATCAGGTAAACCAATGATGTCACCTGCCCAAGCCTCATCTACCGTTGTTTTTCTTTGCGCCATGAACTGCGTAGGCGAAGAGAAACGCATCGTCTTGCCATGACGCACATGATAATAAGGAGCATTTCGCGAAAACTTACCCGAACATACTTTACAGAAAGCAATACAAGAACGGTGGTTGGGGTCAATATTCGCTGTAATTTTAAAGATAAAACCTGTAAACTTAGCCTCATCAGGTTGCACAATACGCTCTTCAGTCTGCGTAGGACGAGGATTAGGGGCTATCTGTACAAAACAGTCTAACAGCTCTTGTACCCCAAAGTTATTGAGTGCCGAGCCAAAGAATACAGGAGCTAAATGACCATCCAAATACTCTTGATTATTAAATTCGGGATACACACCCTCTAGTAACTCCAAATCATCACGCAATTTCTGAGCCAAAGGTGTACCTATCTGATCGTCTAACTGTTTACTTGCAATATCCACCTCAACCTTTTCTGTTACCACCTGCTTAGAGGGCTGAAACAGATTTAGGTTTTTCTCATACATATTGTAAACCCCCTTAAAGCGAACTCCTTGTTCAATGGGCCATGAAAGTGGACGTACAGAAATAGAGAGTTCCTCTTCCAGTTCATCCAATAAATCGAAAGGATCTTTACCCTCTCGGTCCATTTTATTCACAAAGATAATAACAGGCGTATTGCGCATACGGCATACTTCCATCAACTTGCGCGTTTGGCTCTCTACCCCTTTGGCACCATCAACGACAATAATTACACTGTCTACAGCTGTTAGTGTGCGATAAGTATCTTCAGCAAAATCTTGGTGACCAGGTGTATCAAGAATATTAATCTTATAATCGTTGTAATCAAACTCCATCACCGAAGTAGTAACCGATATACCACGCTGTTTCTCAATATCCATCCAGTCGGATGTAGCACTCTTCTTTATCTTATTACTCTTTACCGCACCAGCTACCTGAATCTGACCCCCAAAAAGGAGCAACTTCTCAGTAAGCGAGGTTTTACCCGCATCGGGGTGGGCAATGATGGCAAAAGTTCTTCTTCTAGCTATTTCGCTATTCATATATCTATTATTATTTCGTTTCGCTTTCAAGAATGGCTACGCAATGCGCCAAACTTTCCTGCCAATGAGGAATTTGGATTCCATAAACTTGTTTAATTTTACTTTTATCCATTACTGAATAATGTGGTCGAGCAGCTGCAGTAGGATAATCAGAGGTATGGATTGGTGCTACATTACAGGTTGTAATACCAGCCAATTGATGAATACTTTTTGTAAAATCATACCACGAGCAAACACCCTCATTGCTATAATGATAGATACCTGGTACTATTTCACGATTTATAATGGCAATAATAGCTCCCGCCAAGTCAGCTGCATTCGTTGGAGATCCTATTTGATCAAAAATAACACCAAGAGTATTGCGTTCACGCCCCAAACGAAGCATTGTTTTTACAAAATTATTTCCATATATAGAATAGAGCCACGAAGTACGAATCACCACTGTTTTATTACATCCTGACAAAGCTGCCTCCTCACCCATTCGCTTAGTTACTCCATAAACTGAATTAGGAGAGGTGATTTCATCTTCTGTATAAGGAATATGAGCAGTTCCATCAAATACATAATCAGTCGAAACCTGTATAAAAGAACTTCCAATCTTTTGAGCAGCTTGTGCTAAATAGGATACAGCTGTAGCATTGAGCATTGTACAAAGTTCCTTTTCAACTTCAGCTTTATCTACTGCCGTATAAGCAGCACAGTTGACTATTACATCAACTCGATTATTCTGCACAAAATCTTCTATCGCTTTTTGATTACAAATATCGAGCTCTGCAACATCTGTAAAAAGATATCTATCTGCATTTTGTTGTGAAGCTAGCTTACGCATTTCACTTCCTAACTGTCCATTGGCACCCGTTACAAGTATCGTCTTCATATATTATTATTTTCTTTGTAAAAAAAAAGAGTTGCTTAGAACTCTAATTTTGATTGTTTATCTTGTAGATAGTAGTCAGAAAGCATTGCAAGCAATGTAGTAATACTCTCTTGTGCCTTCTGTGTTTCAACACTGATGGAGCGCTTCTGGAGCTTTAGCAAAAGAATACCATACAAGGTTTCTAAGCAGGTAGTTATTTCTGATGCCTCTTTTTGTGCACCCTTAGCACGAAGTTCTACGATGAAAGGCAATGCTTTGTAGTAGGCACTGCTGTAAAATGGAAACTTTGGAGAGGCCAACAGCTGATTGTGTAGGTCAGTAAGCCAAAGAATTACATTTTTATTTATTTGAAGATGACCACTCTCTAATACATCCTCGCGACGCATCATCTCAATTAAATCGGTATACCATTGAACAAGTTCTGTATGCTGCTCCTCCGTAAGTGGATAAGGTGCTACCACATTAACTTTTATCTTTTCAATATCACATCCATTGGCCCGAATTAAATCTTCGACCTGCCACATATAGATAAGATACTCTGCTATATTTTTCTCTTTCAGTAATTTGGAAATATACATATTTATTTATGCTTAATAAAATGTCTTGAATAAAATAGGATTCACTAGTAAAAGGAGTTACCCGAAAGTACGTATACCAAACTAATTACAGACATAATCATTACTATGATACCAATAGCACGATTTAGTACCCAAATACCACGAAGATTAAAACGAGTACGTACTTTATTGACGAAGTAAGTGATACCAAACCACCAAAGAAGTGCTCCTAAAGCAATCGCTAAGTATCCCACCAATTGAAATCCCAATGGACTACCTGGCATCACAAATGAAAAGCGAGCAAATAATCCAATGAATAAGAAAATAATCAATGGGTTAGAAAGAGTTACAATAAGAGCGGTTATAAAATTATGCAGATAACTTCCTTTAGAAGCCGAAGTAGGACGAATCGAATTCACAGGATTGCTGCGAAAGGTAGATACACCAAAGACAAAGAGCACAATGCTCCCTACAAACTGTAACAAAGCTTGATGTGTAGCCAAAAAATTATCCATAAAGCTCATTCCATACCCCGTAATAAGAGCGTAGGCAATATCACTTAAGGCAGCTCCAAGCCCTGTTACAAATCCATACCAGCGTCCCTTATTTAATGTACGTTGTATACAAAGCACGCCTACGGGACCAAGAGGTGCAGAGACAACAACACCTATCAATAGCCCCTTCACCAACAAATCGAGTATGGTTACTTGCTCTATCCAATTCATGCTGCAAAGATGCTAATTTTTTACGAAAGTACCTATATTTAGCCTTTAAATTCTTTTCTAGCCCATCTCTTTTACGTAACTTTGCAACTTGTTAATTCAACTCGCAAATACCGTTTTACTTAACGAAAACAACATTATAAACGCTATGATTCTATTCTTTAGAACTCCCTCGCAAAGTGTAATAGCTACCGAGGTGAACCATGAACTAACGCCTGTAGAAATTGAAAAATTGAACTGGCTCTATGGCGAAGCTCGCGTAGAAAATAACGAAAACCTTACCGGTTGTTTTATCGGTCCACGCCGTGAAATGATTACTCCTTGGAGTACAAACGCCGTAGAGATTACCCAAAACATGGGACTAGAAGGTATCCTACGTATTGAAGAGTATTTTCCCGTTGAAAATGAAGAGGCGGAATACGATCCTATGCTTCAACGCCTCTACAAAGGACTAAGCCAAGAAATATTTGTAAATAATGTACAACCAAAACCCATTGTTTACATTGAGAACCTAGCTGAATACAATGAAAAAGAGGGACTAGCTCTTTCACAAGAAGAGATGGACTACCTACTTAAAGTAGAAAGCGAACTAGGCAGAAAGCTAACCGATTCGGAGGTTTTTGGTTTTGCACAAATCAATTCAGAGCACTGTCGCCATAAAATATTTGGTGGAACATTTATCATCGACGGCGAAGAGAAAGAGTCTTCACTCTTCCAAATGATTAAAAAAACCACAGCCGAAAACCCCAACAAAATCCTCTCTGCCTACAAAGACAACGTAGCCTTCGCCGAAGGACCTACTGTAGAGCAATTCGCGCCAGCGAATCACGACACTTCCGACTTCTTCATTATTAAAGATATTAAAACCGTTATCTCGCTGAAAGCAGAAACGCACAACTTCCCTACTACGGTAGAACCATTCAATGGTGCATCGACTGGTAGTGGTGGTGAGATTCGTGACCGTATGGCAGGTGGTAAGGGTTCATGGCCTATCGCAGGTACTGCGGTTTACATGACTTCATACCCACGCACAGACGAGGGACGTGAATGGGAAGAGTTACTACCTGTACGTGAATGGTTGTACCAAACACCCGAACAAATCCTTATCAAAGCATCAAATGGTTCATCTGACTTTGGTAACAAATTTGGTCAACCTCTTATCTGTGGTTCTGTATTGACATTCGAGCATGAAGAGCACGGCACCTTCTATGGTTACGACAAAGTAATTATGCTAGCAGGTGGTGTGGGATACGGTGCACAAAGAGATTGTATCAAAGGACACCCAAGCAAAGGCAACAAGGTGGTTGTATTGGGTGGTGACAACTACCGCATCGGTTTGGGTGGCGGATCGGTTTCTTCTGTAGAGACAGGTCGCTACACTTCAGGTATCGAACTTAATGCTGTACAACGTGCCAATGCAGAGATGCAAAAACGTGCTTATAACGTAGTACGTGCACTTTGTGAAGAGGATAATAACCCTATCATCTCTATCCATGACCACGGGTCGGCAGGTCACGTAAACTGCCTTTCAGAGTTGGTTGAAGAGTGTGGTGGTGTAATCCACATGGACAAACTTCCTATTGGTGATAATACACTTTCTGCAAAAGAGATCATTGCTAATGAATCACAAGAACGTATGGGCTTGTTGATTGACGAATCGGCTATTGATCGTGTGAAAGCCATTGCTGAACGCGAACGCGCTCCGATGTATGTAGTAGGTGAAACTACTGGTGACGCTCGCTTTACTTTTGAACAAGCTGACGGCGTACGTCCATTCGACTTGGCAGTAGACCAAATGTTTGGTTCTTCCCCTAAGACTTACATGATCGATAAAACGGTAGAGCGTACATACGAAGCGCCAACTTATGAAGTGACTAAACTTAACGACTATGTTAGCCAAGTGCTTCAAATGGAGGCGGTAGCTTGTAAAGATTGGTTGACTAATAAAGTAGACCGTTCGGTTACAGGTAAAGTAGCTCGCCAACAATGCCAAGGTGAGATTCAATTGCCTTTGAGCGACTGTGGTGTAGTAGCACTAGACTACCGTGGTGAGAAAGGTATTGCTACCTCTATTGGTCACGCACCTCAAGCAGCTTTAGCCGACCCAGCAGCTGGTTCAGTACTTGCTGTATCGGAAGCTTTAACTAATATCGTTTGGGCTCCATTAGCTGAAGGATTAGATACTCTTTCACTTTCTGCTAACTGGATGTGGCCTTGTCGCGCTCAAGAGGGAGAAGATGCTAGACTTTATACAGCAGTTCAAGCACTTTCTGATTTCTGTTGTGCATTGCAAATCAATGTTCCTACAGGTAAGGATTCGCTTTCAATGACTCAAAAATATCCAGGTGACAAAAAAGTCATCAGCCCAGGAACGGTTATCGTTTCAGCAGGTGCTGAGGTTACCGATATCAAGAAGGTGGTATCTCCAGTTATGGTGAATGAATCTAAGAGTGCTTTCTACCACGTTGACTTTAGTTTCGACGCCTTCCGTCTAGGAGGTTCAGCCTTTGCTCAATCATTAAACAAAGTAGGTAGCGATGTACCAACTGTAAAAAATGCAGAGTACTTCCGCGATGCTTTCTTAGCTGTACAAACATTGGTACACAAAGGCTTAATTGCTGCAGGTCACGATATTTCGGCAGGTGGTTTAATTACTGCACTACTTGAAATGTGTTTTGCCAATACCGAAGGGGGTATGGAAATTGCATTGAATAAGTTGAAAGAGGAAGATATCATCAAAATCTTGTTTGCTGAAAACCCAGGTATCGTTATCCAGGTAAAAGATAAGCACAAAGAGGAGATGGCTAAGATTTTGGAAGAGGCAGGTGTAGGTTTCGTGAAGATTGGTACACCAAGCGAAGAGCGTCACATTTTAATCTCGAAAGGTGATGCTACTTACCAATTGGGAATTGACCACCTACGTGATGTGTGGTACTCTACCTCATTCTTGATGGATCGCAAACAAAGCTTTAATGGCTGTGCCAAAGAGCGTTTCGAAAACTACAAAGAGCAACCGTTGGAATATGCATTCGATAAAACGTTTACTGGTAAGTTCGCTCAATATGGGATTGACCCCAACCGTCGTATCGCTACAGGTATCAAAGCGGCTACTATCCGTGAGAAGGGTACACAATGCGAACGCGAAATGGCTTATGCGCTTTATCTAGCAGGTTTCGATGTGAAAGATGTTACCATGACTGACCTTATCAACGGACGCGAAACATTGGAAGATGTAAACTTAATCGTATTCTGCGGTGGATTCTCTAACTCTGACGTTCTTGGCTCTGCCAAAGGATGGGCAGGTGGATTCTTATTCAACCCCAAAGCAAAAGCAGCCCTTGATAACTTCTACGCACGCCCCGACACCTTGTCATTAGGGGTATGTAACGGATGTCAGTTGATGGTGGAATTGAACCTTATCAACCCTGAACACGAAGAGCGTGCTAAGATGCTTCACAACAACTCACACAAATTTGAATCAACCTTTACAGGTGTTACGGTTCCAATGAACAAGAGTGTAATGTTGGGCTCACTGAGCGGAAGCAAACTAGGTATCTGGGTAGCTCACGGAGAGGGTAAATTCTCTCTACCTTATGCTGAAGATAAGTACAACGTAGTATTGAAATACTCGTACGATGCTTACCCTGGTAACCCCAATGGTTCAAGCTATAGCGTAGCTGGTATTGCAAGTGCAAACGGTCGTCACCTAGCTATGATGCCTCACTTGGAACGTTGTTTCTACCCTTGGCAAACGGCTAACTACCCAGCCAACCGTGTTAATAGCGACCAAGTTACTCCATGGATCGAAGCATTTGTCAATGCCAGAGAGTGGATTAAAAAGACTACTAAATAAGAGACAGCCTTGCTAGAACAACTTTAGAGTTCCATAGAAGAGTGGTTTGCCACAATGGCGATCTAATTAGACTACATAAGAAGAGTCAATTGCACAAACTGTTTTGGAACGATTGTTGGTAAGAACCTTCTGTCTTAACATAAAATCCCCTCGCTGCAATCTATTTGCAGTGAGGGGATTTTGCATAAAGAAAAGTCTTGTTATCCGATGAAAAATGAATTATTACGGCTCACCCGACAAACCCTGGGAACTACGCATATTATTTCGTTAGCCTAAAGAGGAAGAACTTCACATCAGTTACAGCTCACCCATAAGAGTTGTGGAATGGTATTCTTTTTGTTCCTTTTGTCGTCTGTTTACCAATCCCTTTTATTAGTATGTACCCTTTTAGAGAGCCTGAAACTCTCTTCTACTTAAAATAAAAGATCAAAAAAAAGCTTCAACCCTTCACACACCCTAACTATCAACAAGTTATGGTGAAGATAGCAAAAAACAGTCTTCACCAAATCTTCACCGAAGAATCTTTATTGACCCAGTTTTGCTTGGGGCCAACTTTCTCAGGTGAGCTATGAAATCTTGAACTTCTTCAACAACCGTGCGACTAATGCATCGGCAGAATGTTTTAATGCAAAGCTAAAAAAGTTTAGGGTAGATTTAAGAGGGGTGAATGATGTACCATTCTTTCTATATAGAGTGGTAAACATCTATGCTAAATAAAGATATAACAATCATTATCCACAAAGGAATTTCCAGGGTTTATCGGGTGAGCCGTTTTATTGGACAGCAATAATCAGAAATAGCAAAACAAGCAATTCGTTTACTAGAACTAAAAAATGGGTTTGCATACCATTACGATATACAAACCCACTATTATAACAAGTCTATTAAAAGAGTAGACTATTTTTTGAAATATCTGTTATACAGTCCTTCAAAACCTTTTCCATGACGAGCTTCGTCTTTAGCCATTTCATGTACAGTGTCATGAATTGCATCAAGATTTAAAGCTTTAGCACGTGTAGCAATACGTTTTTTATCAGCACAAGCGCCTGACTCAGCGTGCATACGTTTCTCTAAATTTGTTTTAGTATCCCATACGCAATCACCCAATAATTCAGCAAATTTAGAAGCGTGTTCTGCCTCTTCCCAAGCATATCTTTTGTATGCTTCAGCAATTTCTGGATAACCTTCACGGTCTGCTTGACGGCTCATAGCAAGATACATACCTACTTCAGTACACTCACCCAAGAAGTGATTATTCAAATCTTTAATCATCTCTTCATCACATCCTTTAGCAACACCAATTACGTGCTCATCAACAAATTCCAAACCTGTTTCAGAAGCTACCATTTCGCTAAACTTTGTAGCAGGTGCCTTGCAAAGAGGACAAGTTGCTGGAGCTGAATCACCTTCATGTATATAACCACAAACTGAACAAATAAACTTTTTCATAATACTTTTTTTTATATTAGTTGATATTCTCAAAAAATTAGTTCGTTAAAGAAATACTTTCAAGAGCTGCGCAATGCGGGCAAACACCTTTGTAGTAGTGATGCGTCTCTTGTATTAAAAAACCATCTTTAGTCACCACATGCTCCCTACTTGAATCACTTTCAGGATGCATGTCATAGATTTTCCCACATTCTTTGCACAAAAAGTGAGCGTGTTGCGATATATCACCATCAAAACAAGCATTTTTCTCTTCGATGGTAAGCATTAAAGCTGCCCCCTGCTCCACAAACAATTTCAATGTGTTGTAAACCGTAGTTCTAGACAAAGTAGGAATCTTTGCACTCAAATTACTATAAATTTCGTCTACGCTAGGATGTGTTTTGTTAGCTAATAAATAATCCATTATAGCAATCCGCTGCACAGAAGGCTTAATACTATGACTTAATAAATAGTTAAATGTCTTCATTGAATACTTTTATAATTGTAATTATTCCATTTTTAATTACAGTGCAAAGATAGAACGTTTTTAAATATAAACAAGCGCTTCAACATTTTTTTTTATTTTTTTCTCGACACATAGGAGTAATGAACTTATTCATTACTTTTGTCACTTATATAATAAGGTATAGTTATGAAATATGGCTTTATAAAGGTAGCTACCGCCATTCCAGCAGTACAGGTAGCAAACTGCGCCTTTAATGCGCAACAAATAAAAAAACAACTCAGCGAAGCAGAGAAAGAGGGCGTTGAGTTGATTGCTTTTCCCGAATTATCCATCACTGGATATACCTGCGCTGATCTATTTGGACAAACTCTTTTGCTAGAGGAGGCTGAAAAAGCGTTAGAAGAGATCTGCCAACACATCAAACAGATAGATATCGTAGCGGTCGTGGGGATGCCACTCTCTATCAATAATACCTTGCTCAATTGTGCCGTAGTACTGCATAAGGGAGAGATAAAAGGAGTTGTTCCTAAAACCTATCTCCCCAATTACAACGAATTTTACGAACAACGTTGGTTTACCTCAGCGACTGCCCATACCCCTACCCTCACCACGCTATGTGGACAAACAGTAACTGTTAATGCAAATACGATATTTAAAATGCCCCAAGCCAACTTGGGTATAGAACTATGCGAAGATGTATGGGCACCTATTCCCCCAAGTTCACTTCTAGCACTGAAAGGTGCTGACTTGATTTTAAATCTATCGGGAAGCAATGAATCAATAGGCAAGCACCACTACCTACGTTCACTATTGGCACAACAATCGGCTCGTTGCATAGCAGGGTATATGTACAGTTCATGCGGATTTGGCGAATCTACCACCGATCTTGTTTTTGCTGGCAATGGTTTAATTTACGAGAATGGATCACTTTTGGCACACTCTAAACGCTTTCAGCTGGAGCCTCAGCTCATTATCAGTGAAATCGACATTGAAAAGATTCGCAACGAAAGACAGAAAAATACCACTTTTGCTGCAAATATAGCATCTGTAAAAGAGCAGATATACCCCTCTGTTACCATTGATGCCAAACAAAACCATTCCATTCAATTAACACGCACCATCAATCCACACCCTTTTGTTCCTCAAGGAGAAGAGTTAGACCTACGTTGTGAAGAGATTCTATCCATTCAAGTAGCTGGGCTTGCCAAACGATTGGTGCACACCAATAGTCAAACAGTTGTTATAGGAATTTCGGGAGGACTAGATTCTACCCTAGCTCTGTTGGTATGCGTAGAGACTTTCGATAAACTCGGATTACCACGCAAAGGAATTGTAGGAGTTACAATGCCTGGATTTGGAACAACTGGCCGTACCTACCAAAACGCATGCTCGATGATGAATTCATTGGGTATTACGATTCGAGAGATATCGATTAAGGAGGCTTGTATTCAACACTTTAAAGATATTGACCACGACATTAACCTACACAATGTTACCTACGAAAATGGACAAGCGCGCGAACGCACACAAATATTGATGAACATAGCTAACCAAGTAGGTGGTTTAGTCATAGGCACAGGTGACCTTTCTGAATTGGCATTGGGATGGGCAACATACAACGGAGATCACATGTCAATGTATGGAGTAAATGGAAGTATTCCTAAAACGTTGGTGAAATACCTCGTTAGTTGGATAGCAAACAACAAGGGAGAGGAGGCATCTCGCTCCACATTACTTGATGTAGTAGAGACTCCTATCAGCCCCGAGCTAATTCCTGCAGATGAACAAGGCAATATTAAGCAGAAGACAGAAGACTTAGTAGGACCTTATGAGTTGCATGATTTCTTTCTATACTATTTTTTGCGCTTTGGCTTTCGTCCACAAAAAATTTACTTTTTAGCACAACAAGCCTTTGGAACTAAATACGATAGAGCCATAGTTAAGAAGTGGCTTACCACCTTCTGCCGACGCTTTTTCCAGCAACAGTTTAAACGCTCTTGCCTACCTGATGGCCCAAAGGTAGGTTCGGTCACACTTAGCCCACGAGGTGATTGGCGTATGCCAAGTGATGCCAGTGCAGCTCTTTGGCTAAAAGAGTGCGAAGAGCTGTAAAACAGCAATAAAGCTAAAACGAGAAGGTGGGTGTAAGAATAAAACTTATACCCACCTTCTCGTTTATAGGAGTAGGATTCTTCAATCAAATGCTAACAGAAACCGGTAAATAGCGACCCTCCAATTAGATTATTCAAGGTGCTATTCGAGATGTTTGCTACTCAGAAAAGTTCTGCTATAAACGGTGGATAACATACCTCCACCACTTTATGAATCAACGAGATACTATTTACTCATCCCGAAGCAGAGGCAGATTGCGTCAAAATAGCGCATTGACTCTTTGCGCTTACCCATCCTACTTCAATCAAGAAACAATAAGATAATAGACACAGTCAAATCACTGCATCTATCTGAATAACAAACAGAGCTCTCTTTAGATGGTAAAGATGTAATTATCAAGTGAGCATTTTAGTGTTGTACGGTTGTGCGACACCCGTTTGACAGTTGTGCAACACGTGTTGCACAGCCGTAAGACAGGCGTTGCACAACCGTACAACACTAGCCTCTTCAGAAGAGAAAGAAGAAGATACAATTACCCTACGATGTATTTACTCTTTGGAAGATAAGAGAGCAGCTTTATCAATAAATAGGTGAGAACAAATGTAGATGCTGCTATCAAATAGATCTTAATGGGCGTACTCTCTATCTGATTAAAGAATTTGTACATCACATTTAGTACAAAAATATGAGCCAAATAGATACCATAACTCAACTTTGAGATATCAGTAATAATAGCAGGCGCTTTTGTTGCTTTTATACTTTTGAAAATAACAAAGATTCCGATGGTTGTAAATACGGTGTTAGGAGTGCAAAATCTCCATCCCATTTCAAATAAATAGGGGTCATTTGTAGGGAAAAAGTAATCAAACATAAGATAAGATACCCCCCAACCGATTAAATAGAGCGGCACACCAATGGCAAAACTCTTTGCCATACTCCAATGAATATAGGTACGAATGTAGTGAGCTAAAACTACATAACCAATAAAACCTGAGAAGTAAAAGAAGGGTGTAAACTCATTCCATGCACACTCTCCCAAAATACCAAACTCATCGCCCGATAGATACTTCAGATAGTGATGAAACGTACTTAAGAACCAAATAATCAAGAACCACTCTTCGTGCTTCTTCTTCACTGTTTTCAACCAAGGCGAAAGAATAGGCATAAACAGATAGATACCAATAAACATATAGACGTACCACAAGTGTCCAGCTGATAGATTAAAATTATAGCTCAAGTGAATCAACTGATTCACCGATTCTGTCAAATCCATCGCGCCCCATAATAGAGGAAGTGTAGCATAAGCAACAGACCAAATTAAAAATGGAATTAAGACCCGTGTTAGCCGTTTCTTAAAGAAAGGTTCTACCTCATCTTTCAGCGGTAGTAATAGATAACTAGAGAGCATCACAAAGATGGGAACACAAGCACGCAAGCCACTGTCAATAACATTGGCCCAAAAGACATTCGCTTCGGTGAGTGAATCTCCCAAATAATAATATTCACAAGCATGCACCAATATAACTAAGTAGCAAACAAATACACGCAAATAGTCTAGAAACACAATCCGATTTTCATTGGATTTCAAAGCATTCTTCATAAATTCATTTTAAAGTTTTAGTAAAATAGATGTGAGGCCTTGAAGATAAGCAGATACATCTTGGATTAGTGAATTGTCTCCTATTGATTCATAAGTAATGGAGCACTAAACAGAGATTGGCTACTGATTATAATCAAAAGAGAGCTTTTGTTGAAAAAGTTTCAACATCAAACTCATTTATCGTTCTATCAACCTTCTGTCGCAGAGAAAAAAACAGAGCAACCATACGGTTAGTGGCTACAAAAAATAGATGATTGAGTGAGCCCTATGCAAAAGATTTTAAGAACAACTAGACTAAAGTAGTTGAATTATTTCATAAAACATACATTATGTAATTGAAATTTGCACTTTCCGTTGAAGTTATCTACTGCTCCTAATAAGATTTATCAGGAGTAGTAACTCCTCCAAATAATTATTCCTACATCCCTTTGCAAAATATTAATCAAATGAAATTTGTTAACTAGCTTCTCGCGTGAACGAGTTCTTCGCATATCTTTTTTAGAGAGAGGCATAAAGACTCTTTGCATGCCGTATGCAAAAAAACATCTTCTTTCGATTACATCGATTTAAAGCTGATTTAAGAAGAGATTCAAAGGGAATAATACATTTTTTCATCATCTGTTTTGTTTTATTGATATTTATGCCGACTTTTGTAAGTACCACAGGAATCAATATGAAAAAAATTATTCTCGCTTTATATATCTTTGTTCTACAAGCTCTACCTGCTTTTGCCACACTATATAGATGCGTAGATACATCAAACGGTCTAAGCAGTAAGCGGGTCATTTCAATAGAGAAGGACTTGAAGGGGTATATGTGGTTTCTCACAAATGAAGGAGCCGATAGATACGATGGAAGTAATGTGAGTCACTATAAATTCATTGATGACAACTCTCCCATTCATCCAATTGCTGGATCCAATGGCTTTCTAAAAGGAAAAGATGGAACGCTGTGGCAATTAGGATCAGATGGTAAACTTTTCTGCTACAGCATTCAAAAAGATCTATTTGAATTAGTCTATCGTTTCCCTGCACAAAACATGGCAGAAACAAATAATCCTATCAGCAAAGGTTATATTGATAGTTCAGATCAAATTTGGTATTTTGAGGAAGGGAAAATTCATATTTACCAAACCAATCTAAAGAAAGAGATCATCATTGATGGACCAACCAAAGAGACTGTATCAGATATTGTTGAAGCAGACAAAGACTTCTACTACATAGCAACCTCCAAAGGAGTCATTTCTGCTAAATGGGTCGGTAATGAGCTCATTTACAGCTCAGCACCCAAACTTAAAGATTTAAGGGATCCCTCTTTTTTGTATTTTGATGCAAAAAATCAAATGCTAGTTATCGGTACCTTAAATCATGGGATTTTTCTGTACAACAGATCGTCAAAGGAGATTCATAAACTATCACAACAGTCCAATAATATTCACATTAACCGAATCATAGAGGACAAGCAAAACAGTCAAAATCTTTTACTAGCAACAAACGGTGCAGGTATTTATATCCTCAATCTCCAAAACTATCAGCTAGCCAATGCGATTGAAAAAGAGAACGAAATAGCAGAACAACTTAAAAGAAGCATCATCCGTGACCTTTTTTATGATGACAATGGTAAATTGTGGATTGCCTCTTACCTAAGAGGAATCTTTGTATATTCAGCCAATGCCCCATACCACATCTGGATTACCCACAAAGAGCAGGTGAAACAATCACTTTGCAACAGCCACGTTACACAAATAATGGAAGACTCGGATGGAGACCTTTGGTTCGCAACATTCGATGGAGTTAGCTGTTATTTCACAAAAACCAAAGAGTGGAAACAAGTAACCATGTCAGCAGAGACACAACTACCGTTTGGTAACCACCTTATTCTCTCTATTTGCGAAGAGTCACCTGGAAGGATTCTAGCAGGTGGATATATGTCAAAGCTCTACACCATTGAAAAAAAGAGTATGAGTTTTACAGAAACGCATTGGTTTAAGAAACACGAGCTTCGCAACCACCCAGGACACTACATACGTAGCATCATAAAAGACCAAGAAGGCACCCTTTGGATTGGTGGCTTTCCAAACCTAGTGGGATACCAATCAAAGACAAATCAAACATTTGAAATCCAACTCAATCACCCTGTGTTTTGTTTAGCAGAGAAAGATAGTGCATCCATTTGGGTAGGGACGCGCAACGGACTCTTTGTAGTAGACAAACAAGAAAAGAGACCAGTGATGGCCTTAAATGGTCTTTCTGACCTAGGAACCATCAACTATATCTATCAAGATTCAGCTGCTAAAACAACTTACATTGGTACACAAAACAAAGGGCTAATCTCTTACAACAATGAGACAGGTAAAATTATGCGATATACCGAAGCAAATAGTGCTTTAAACTCCAACCGCATTTTTTGTATTCTCCCAAACTCACCAGAAGAGCTTTTCATCAGTACCGAAATGGGAGTCTCTTCTCTAAAAACCAAAGAGCAGATCTTCACAAATTGGGGTGAAGAACAAGGGCTAGGAAGCACTAGTTTTTCACAAGGTGCAGGTATACGTACTCAAAAAGGGTCACTCCTATTTGGTAGTATCAACGGTGCTCTACTATTGAGTGACTCCACTTCATTTGCAACAAAAGATAGAAATAAGATGATTCTAAAAAATCTCTTTCTATCGTATGAACGTGCAATTCCTGGTGACGAAAACTCTCCACTCACTTACCACCTTGACGATACCGAAAGCATTTCACTTGACCACGATGAGAATATATTTTCATTAGAAATAGGATCGGTTAATTTTGATACCCCCTCCTCCATACTCTATTCATGGAAGTTGGAAAACTTCTATGACAAATGGAGTGAGCCTTCTACTGAAACACGTATTCGGTATATGAATCTTAAACCGGGTCATTACAAACTACGCATAAGAGCCATTTCAAAAGAGAATGGTCATGTACTAGAAGAGAGGCATTTAAACCTAGAGATTAAAGATTCATTTGCATATAGTTGGAAAGGATATTTGATTAACTTTTCACTTGCTCTACTCATTCTACTTTTACTCCTTCGCTATTTACAATCAAGGAAAGAGCAACAAAAAGCAAAGGAGAAGGCTCTCTTTTTAATCAATATCTTCAATGATATACACACCCCCCTTACCCTCATCAAAATGCCTCTATATGAGTTGATAAGCAAAGGGGAAATCTCTAGTTGGGGAAAGGAACAGCTACAAATAGCTTTACAAAATGTAGACAACTTGGCAGAATTAACCAAAAGCTTCATTCACCTCGAAAAAGAAGAACAAGACGAGACTGCGCTTGTAACGACAAAGTATGAGTTAAACAGTTACATCAAATCGTGCATCAAGCCTCTTTTATTCATTCTTGAAAAGAAAAAGATTCAGATCAGTTACCATTCTGAAAAAGAGGAGATAGAGGTTTGGATTGATCGACATAAAATGGACTCCATCCTTCGTAATCTGTTTATATACATCCTAAAAAAGACACCCAAAGGAGGAACAATTACGTACTCTACCAAACAGGAAGAAAACCGCTGGAGACTAACTATAAACAGCACCCATACAAAAGAGTTACTCCCCAAAACAAACTCCTTCCGTAAGTCATATTTGTGGAGTAAAAATGTCATTAGAAAGCAACTAGAAAGCTACCGAATGACAATTTTACTTACATCCAAACTGATTAAAAAACATGACGGAGTCATTGAAGTTAGCCAGAAAAAGGATAAAGGAATCTGTTTCACTCTTACTTTTCCCCTCAAAAACAGAGAACATACTTACAAATATATATTAGGTACAACAAATGCAACCACAGAGAGAAAAGAGAATAAAACTTTAGCACACAAAGAGGAAGAGGGAGTTTTACTAATCCAAAGAAAACCTACCATTTTATTGGTCGAAACCAATCTAGAGTTTCGTCAACTTCTTTCTGATTCACTGAAAGAGAGTTATCAAGTGATAGAAGTATCAACTATAAAAGAGGCCTTTGAACAAATAGAAATCAAACAGCCTGACCTGCTTATTTCAGATATAAAGATGCCTGAACTAGACGGATACACACTCTGCAAAGCATTGAAAGAGGATGTAAAGACTAATCACATCCCTGTGCTCTTGCTTACCTCTGAAACATCTAACCAAAGTACTCTGATAGCTCTTGAAAGCAATGCAGACAAATGCCTATCAAAACCTTTTGATAAGCAAATGCTTCTAGCGTATGTGAGCCACATGCTAGAAAGCAAAAGAATGCAACAAAAAGCTTTCATCCAACAGTATCCATCTGAATGGTATGAATCAGCTAAAGAGAACAGCAATAAAGATGAACTTTTCATGCTAAAAGTAACCAAAACCATCAAGGAGAATATAAACAAAGAGGTTAATATTGATCAAGTTTGCAACACGCTAAATATGAGCCGAAGTAGTTTTTATACCAAACTAAAAACATTAACTAACCAATCACCTGGTGAGTTTATACGAAAACTTAAAATGGAAAGAGCGGAAGAGTTACTGAGAAGCAAGCAATACACTGTCACCGAAATAGCCGATATGCTCAGCTTCAATGATCCCAAATATTTTACAGAGATTTTCAAAAAACATTCAGGGGTTACACCAACCACCTATATGAAACAACATTAAATAATCCGTTGGCACAATTAAAGTTTCTAACTGAACTTATAACAATTCTATTTAAAGCGAGCAATGCTTTTTATCCTAGTATTCTGATTTTGTATGTCGCTATTGCAATTACACAATAGCCTACTCCGCTATTGCAAATAAAAAGAGACTAAAAGAGATGTGCGAGGGAGTGGGTTTGAGAACGTCCTACTTACCCAAAGATGAGATATAACAGAACAAAAAGCAGCTTACAGAGTGAATCTTACCCCATAAAAGATGGGACGAGAATACGTTTTATCATCTATGACAATAAAACGTCTAACCAACTCTAAATGGTGCAACACTAATTTTCAACTAGCTAATATGAACCTTTACAGAGAGATGTTTACCACTTTTTTTAAGATAGGCCTTTTTACGATAGGAGGAGGATATGCCATGATACCACTCATAGAGAGCGAGGTCGTAGCAAATAAAAAATGGGTGGCAAAAGAAGATTTTTTGGACTTACTTGCTGTTTCACAGTCAGCACCTGGTATTTTTGCAGTAAACATAGCCATCTTTATTGGTTATAAGCTACGTAACCTAAAAGGTGCTATCGCCACAACTCTAGGAACGATTCTTCCCTCCTTCCTTATTATACTAGCACTAGCGCTCTTTTTTGAAGAGTTCAAAGAGTACGAAGTAGTAGAACGTATTTTTAAAGGCATTCGCCCCGCAGTAGTTGCATTAATTGCAGTACCTACATTTACACTTGCCAAATCGGCTCAAATCAACAGAAAAACCATTTGGATTCCTGCCCTCTCCGCACTGCTTATTTGGGGAATAGGCGTATCACCTATCTACATCATAGCCCTCGCAGGAACTGGTGGTTTCTTATGGGGTAAATATAAATCAAGAAAAAAACAGTCATGATCTTTTTACTGCTCTTTTATACCTTCTTTCAAATAGGTCTCTTTGGATTTGGAGGCGGATATGCTATGCTCTCGCTTATACAAGCAGAGGTAGTAGGAAAATATGGATGGATTACCACAACTGAATTTACAGATATTGTAGCCATTAGCCAAATGACGCCAGGACCCATTGGAATAAATTCGGCCACCTACGTAGGTTATACAGCCGTCGTTAACAGCGGGCTTCCACCCACATGGGGAGTCTTGGGTTCGATTATAGCTACGTTCGCCGTTGTATTTCCTTCTTTCATTATTATGATTTTAGCCAGTAAACTCCTATTAAAATATCAAAAGCACCCGCTTGTAGAGAGCCTTTTCTCTGGATTGCGTCCTGCCATTGTGGGTCTACTCGCTGCAGCAGCATTGGGATTAATGAACGAAACTAATTTTGGGAGTTACGATAAGAGCCTGAACCAATTTATTATAAGTATCATTCTCTTTGGTGGAACCTTTGTGGCAGCTAAATGGTACAAAGTCAATCCTATCCTTTTGATTCTCTTGTGTGGGGTAGCAGGTTTTTTACTCTACTAATTCAAATAACCAAACTTTTGCAGGTGAGCTGCAAAAGAATACCCTTCCACAACTTTTGCAGGTGAGCCCAGGTGGGTAAATCCGCCTAAAAACAAAAAAGACAACCAGAAGTGGAAGCCTCCTAATTGCCTAATTCTCAAGTTTTTCAACTCTGTAGCGGGACCCGGGATTGAACCGGGGACCTCATGATTATGAATCATGCGCTCTAACCATCTGAGCTATCCCGCCATTTTTTAAAAAAGACCGCCGAGGGTGGAAGCCCCCCAACAGTCAAGTCTTGCATAGTAGCGGGACCCGGGATTGAACCGGGGACCTCATGATTATGAATCATGCGCTCTAACCATCTGAGCTATCCCGCCATTCGTTCTGAATTGCGGGTGCAAAGGTATCTGTTTTTTTGTAACTTCCAAAATAAAAGCTCTCTTTTTTCAAAAAAAATGCACCTCAGCAAGAAAATAACCATTTCCAAAAGAAAAAAAAGAGATAAATAATCTAACAAACATTATGTTATTAGCAAAAATTTAGTTTGTTTTGCCAATCTAAATCAATTCAAAGCCTTTGTCACCATCTTTTCACACAGATGAAAATGATAATTCCTCCTCGCTTTACACTAAAGAGTGTGGGAGAAAATTACAACTAAAAACAAAACACTATGGAAAACACAAAATTAAAACTCGAATATATGCTGAAATATGGATCCATCAATATGCTTTGGTCCATTATTAGCGCACCCATGGGATTAGAGACTTGGGTGGCAGACAAGGTTTGGCAAGAGAATAAAATCTACTACTTCCAATGGGGGAAAACCGAAATCCGAAAAGCAAAACTACTGCACAGCCGCATCAATAACTTCGTTCGATTTCATTGGCTAGACGATGAAGATTCCACTACTTATTTCGAATTCAAAATTGAATACAACGAGCTAACATTCGAATATATGCTAACCATAACAGAGAATATTAATCCCGAAGAGCACGAAGATCAAAAAGAGCTTTGGGATTTGAGCATAGAGAATCTTCACAGAACAAGTGGACTCTAATTTTCTAAAAATAGCAAAACATAGGTAACAACTCCGTTTTTTATGCTATTTTTGCAGAAAATAATGTTGCACACTTTCGCACAATGCTACGTATAAAAAAAATAGATCTATTTATAGTCAAGAGCTTTTTAATGCTCTTTGTGGGTACTTTCTTTATATGCCTCTTCATCTTTATGATGCAATTTTTATGGAGGTATGTAGATGAATTAATTGGGAAAGGATTAGAAATCAGCGTACTCGCAGAGTTCTTCTTCTACTCAGGGCTCACCTTAATTCCCCTTTCTTTACCTCTAGCCATACTATTGGCTGCACTTATGACCTTTGGTAATTTTGGTGAACGCTACGAGTTACTTGCTATGAAAGCAGCAGGTATATCACTGCTGCGTATCCTTTTGCCATTGCTGTTTTTCTGCTCTTTTATTACGCTCACCTCTTTTTATTTTCAAAATGTAATTGCTCCAAAGGCTCAATTAAAACTTTGGACACTGCTTGTTTCTATGAAACATACTGCACCCGAATTAGATATTCCCGAAGGTGTGTTTTACAATGAAATAACGGGAAGGAACATCTATGTGAAAAAGAAAGATCGCGAAACAGGCATTTTGAAAGATGTCTTGATTTACGACCTATCAGAAGGATTTGACAATACCCGAATTATTTGGGCTACAGAAGGTAAGTTAGAGGTTACTAAAGACAAGCTCAATCTGCTACTTCATTTGTACAACGGAGAGCAATTTGAGAACTTAAAGACACAAACCATCTCCTCAAAGAATGTGCCTTACCGAAGGGAAACCTTTCGGGAGAAACACACCATTATCCCATTTGACGGTGCCTTTAACATGGTAGATGGAGATTTCCTTACAGGACGTGCGGACAGCAAAAACATGTTTGAAATAAGCCAAACGATAGATTCGCTACAGACACGAGGCGATAGTTTGGGACGAGCGATGTATAGTGAAATCAAAGCAAGCACCTACGTAACCAACTCGCTCAACGCTACTGACTCCATCCGAATGGCCGAAAGGGACCATTTCTCTATAAGTATAGATAGCATATACGAAGCATACACCTTGACAGAGAAAGAGAATATCCTAGCAACAACAAATAATAAAATCGAATCTCTTGTCAGCGAATGGAAGATGAAAAGTTTCCAAACAACCGAAGTAGACAAAAACATATTAAGTCACCGAGCTGACTGGCACAAAAAGTTTACACTTTCATTAAGTTGCCTTATCTTCTTCTTTATCGGCGCATCGCTAGGAGCTATCATTCGTAAGGGAGGATTGGGTATGCCAGTCGTTATATCCGTTATCTTTTTTGTGGTATATTACATCATCGATACAGGGGCTTCACGTACGGCTAAAAGTGGCGAAATGAACTTAGTATTGGGAGTTTGGATGAGTACATTGGTATTAACTCCACTAGGCGCCTTCTTTACCTACAAATCAAATAAAGATTCATCGGTCTTTAACCTAGAACGTTATGCGCAGTTTTTCCGATGGCTATTTGGAATGCGTACTCCTAGACACTTTATGCACAAAGAGGTCATTATTGAAGATCCGAACTACGCGATGCTATTGCCTCAATTGGTAGAGTTAAATACTGTTTGTGAGAACTATAAAATTGAGCACGAACTCCATCGTACTCCAAATTACTTTAAAATCTTTACCACTGCACCGAAAGATGATGTGATTCAAAAGGTAAGCATATCAATAGAAAAACAGATAGAAGAGTTATCAAACAGCAAAGATAAGGAGATACTAAAGCTAGTAGAACGCTACCCAATAGTTGCAATACATGCACACAAGAGCCCTACTCAATATAGTATCATAAACATCTTTATGGGACTCTTTTTACCTATGGGAATACTCTTTTACTTACGCATCTGGATGTTTAGAAAAAGATTAAACAAAGATTTAGATAACATACAAGAGATTACCAACCGTATCATAGAAAATATAAAAAACAATCAATTATAAAATAGCGTATGGAAGCATTCAAGCTAAACACGATTGAAGAGGCAATAGCCGACTTCCGTGAGGGTAAGTTCATTATCGTAGTAGATGACGAAGATCGTGAAAATGAAGGCGACTTTATAATAGCGGCCGAAAAAATAACTCCTGAAAAAGTAAACTTCATGCTAAAGGAGGGACGTGGTGTACTCTGCACACCCATCACAATGCAACGATGCATAGAACTTGATTTAGAAAGACAAGTTAATTCCAATACTTCCATATTAGGAACCCCATTTACTGTAACCATCGACAAGATAGAGGGATGCAGCACGGGAGTTTCTGCACAAGATCGTGCAGCTACTATTCTAGCACTAGCTGACCCTAATTCAAAACCTGAAACCTTTGGAAGACCAGGACATATCAGTCCTCTTTATGCCCAAGACAAAGGGGTTATCAAACGTGCTGGGCACACAGAAGCAGCCATCGATATGGCTCGCCTTGCAGGATTACAGCCCGCTGCTGCACTTATTGAAATAATGAATGAAGATGGCAGTATGTCACGTATGCCTGAACTCATTGAAAAATCAAAAGAGTTTGGAATCAAAATTGTATCAATCAAAGATTTAATCACCTACCGATTGAAACAAGAGTCGATGATAGAGAAGGGCGAAGAGGTAAGTATGCCTACAAGTTATGGACAATTCCGCCTTATCCCTTTCCGCCAAAAATCGAACGGGTTAGAACATGTAGCACTTATTAAAGGGAGCTGGACCAAAGAAGAAGAGGTATTGGTACGTATGCACTCCTCATGCATGACGGGCGACATCTTTGGATCAAAGCGTTGCGATTGTGGTGACCAACTTCACAAAGCGATGGAACTTATTGAAAAAGAGGGGAAAGGAGCCATTGTCTATATGAACCAAGAGGGAAGAGGCATAGGACTAATGAATAAAATAAAAGCGTACAAGCTACAAGAAGAGGGGCTCGACACGGTTGATGCCAACGTACACTTGGGCTTTAACGCAGATGAACGCGACTATGGCGTAGGAGCACAAATATTGTGTGCACTAGGCATTCAAAAGATAAAACTTCTCAGCAACAATCCAGTAAAAAGAATTGGGCTAGAGGGATACGGACTCGAAATTACCGAAAATGTAGGAATTGAAATATCGCCCAATCAATACAATGAGCGCTACTTGAAGACAAAGCAAGAGCGTATGGGTCATACACTTCGATTCAACAAATAAGGAATATAGGATTGGAAGCATAAAAGGGCTATAGGTGTCATTATTGATACAAATAGCCCTTTTGGCTTTCATATATCATTTTTTTTATCTTCTTTTGTATTACAATACTAACTCTATAAAACGAATCGCAATGAACCAATTATCAGATCGTATAAACCGCTTGGCTTCTTCAGCAACGTTAGCCATGTCTCAAAAAAGCAATGAGCTAAAAGCTCAGGGAGTAGATGTTATTAACATGAGTGTGGGAGAGCCTGACTTTAACACACCAGACAATATTAAAGAGGCTGCTAAAAAAGCCATTGATGACAATTTCTCAAGATATTCTCCAGTACCTGGTTATCCTGCTCTACGCAATGCTATTGTTGAAAAACTTAAAAGAGAGAATGGATTGACCTACACAGCAGCTCAAATTTCGTGTGCAAACGGCGCTAAACAGTCAGTTTGTAACGTTATTATGGCTTTGATCAACGAAGGTGATGAAGTGATTGTTCCTGCACCTTATTGGGTAAGTTACCCCGATATGGTAAAACTAGCTGATGGTACGCCTGTAATAGTTACAGCGGGTATCGAACAAGATTTCAAAATCACACCTGCTCAACTAGAGGCTGCTATTACTCCTAAAACAAAAGCATTGATTCTTTGCTCACCTTCGAATCCTACTGGTTCGGTATATAGCAAAGAAGAGTTGGCAGGTTTAGCAGCAGTATTAGCCAAAGCGCCAAATGTAATTGTTGTAGCTGACGAGATCTATGAACACATTACCTACATAGGCAAACACGAAAGTATTGCTCAATTTGAGGAGATTCGCGACCGTGTAGTCATTGTTAATGGTGTATCGAAAGCTTATGCTATGACTGGATGGAGAATTGGCTTTATTGCAGGTCCAGAATGGATTGTGAAAGCAGTCAACAAACTTCAAGGTCAATATACTTCAGGACCTTGCTCAGTTTCTCAAAAAGCGGCTGAAGAGGCTTACAATGGAACACAACAACCTGTACAAGATATGCGTGTTGCATTTGAACGTCGTCGCAATTTAATTGTTAAGCTTGCTAAAGAGATTTCAGGATTTGAAGTAAACAATCCACAAGGTGCTTTCTACTTGTTCCCTAAATGTGACTCATTCTACGGAAAATCATACAACGGAACAGTTATTAAAAATTCAGATGATTTAGCGATGTACCTTCTTGAAGTGGGTCACGTAGCTTGTGTAGGTGGCGAATCTTTCGGTTCACCTGAGTGCATCCGTATGAGCTATGCTACTTCTGATGAGAACATTGTAGAGGCTATCCGTCGTATCAAAGAGGCGTTGGAACAACTTAACTAATCGCATCAAAGAGTTGCTAAACATTTAGCATACTACTAAAGGAGAGAGGCTTTTTTCTGTAACTGCAGAGAAGAGCCTCTCTTTCTTCTAAGAAAGTTAGTGTTGCAAAACTGTACAACGGGTGTCGCAAACCCTGAATAGCACATAAAACAACAAATGGCCACCCTCAAACGAGGATGACCATTTATAAGTCGTAATACGTATCGTATTAATTAAGCTGGATGAATTGCTTCAGATGGACAAGTGTCAGCACAAGTACCACAATCAGTACATAGGTCAGCACTAATTGTATAGATATCACCTTCAGCGATTGCTTCTACTGGACACTCATCAATACAAGAGCCACAAGCAATACAGTCGTCGTTAATTACGTAAGCCATTTTCTTTAATTATTTAAGTTACTGTCATTTTTTGATAAAGCAAATTTACACGTTTCTTTCTTTCTAGGAAATATTTTCATGCAAATTTGATTAATTTATATTTAATCTAAATTGCTAATTCTTATTTATAGCTTGATACATAAGCTGTTGGATACGAGTGCGGATATTGAGTTTTGTTAAAGCTTTTTGGTCAAAGGGACGTGGATAGATGCGATTACAGAGAAACACATAAACCAACCGATTGACAGGGTCTATCCAGAGGCAAGAACCTGTAAATCCCGTATGCCCCACTACAGCTTGTGGCGCCTCTTCGGTGCAAGGACTTTTGGCAAGATTGCGGATATCAGGTTTATCAAACCCCAACCCTCTTCGACTTAATTTAGAACGATAGTTCAAAAAGAAGCTGCAAGTCTCCTTACTTAAATACTCCTTACCCCCATAGCTACCCTCATTCAATAAGAGTTGGCAAAGCACTCCCAATTCACGTGCATTCGAAAAAAGCCCCGAATTGCCCGACACACCACCCAAGAAAGCCGCAATCTCATCATGCACATAGCCTTGCAGCATTGCATCATTTCGCAAATAATCTGCTTTTACAGTAGGTGCTACCTCCTTTTTATCCACTCGCTGCAAAGGATTGAAAAGTGTATGATCCAGTCCTAGTGGCTGATAATAGGTCTCATTAAGGAAGCGATCCATAGGCATTCCTGCCACAGCCTCTACCACCTCTTTCAGCAACACAAAGTTCAAGCAACTGTACACATAGGTACGATTACGAAGTGGTAAAGAGGCAATTTTTACTAGATTGGAGTCACGAAAGGAGGAGCGTGCATAGAGATTTTCTGCTACCTGAAGAGGATAGTCGGGCTGTGGTGTGGTACTAATCAGCTCTTTTTTATAGGTAAAATCATTCACAACATACAAGCGGTTATCCACTCTGCGGCGATGGGTAGGCTCTTGTTTACTTTTAAAAAAGCTACCTTTGTAGCTTGCTGTATCAATTGCACTCCTATAAAAAGGGAAAAATGCTTGCAAACCAGATTGGTGAGCAAGCAATTCTTCAATGGTAATACGTTCTTTATCACTTCCACGCAAGAGTGGGATATATTTTGTCACTTTGTCTGTCAACCCTATTTTCCCCTCATCATACAACTTCATCACGGCAAGTAGCGTAGCAGCTACCTTTGTAACAGAGGCCAAATCGTAGAGTGTCTCATTGGTTACAGGTTGGTTTGATTCATAGGTATAGGTTCCAAAAGACTTCTCATAGAGCGGTTTACCCTCTTTTAATATCAATATTTGACACCCTGGATAAGCTTTGGCAGCTATGCCCTCTTGGGCTACCTCATCTATTTTTTGTAGTACTCGGCTATCCATCCCATAATCTTCGGGTAGATAGCTTTCTGCATGACTCAATCCCACATTTAGTGTTACTCCATCGCCAGCTTTATAGAGCTGCCCAATGGCGATAGGCAAACGTCCATCTACTTTGGTTCTTCCTACCAACACTTCAGCCAAATGTCTCTGTACATCGGGCAAAGAGCTATTCCCTAGTAATACGGCCGAAGCTTTTCGCCATAAAGATTCCAAACCAGCTAGTTTGGTTATCGGAGTGGTATAGACCAAAATCAGCTTTGTCTCTGCTGGTAGTTTGGTCAAAAGGTTACGTGTTTGTTCATCAATAGCACCGCTAACAACTGCCACAACTCTCCTACTAGCGTGAAGTTTTTGACGAGTTGCCTCTACGTTTTGTCCATTCACTACCACCCTATCTATCCGCAGATATTGCTTCAATCGCTCATAGATAGGATTGTGCGCCTCTACATTACCTATTTGAAGCAATGTCGTTCCAGTCGATCCTTCTGCTAAAGGAAGAACCGCATCACTGTTATTTAAAAGCGTAGTTGAAGCTTCAAACAGACGTAGAAGCAGTGCTTTACTTTCACTGCTGTGTAATCTTTTTTCAAGCCCTTCCGTCTGAACATACTGCGGTTGATGCAAGCCTAGTGCATATTTGTAGGTAAGTACTTTGCGACATTTTTCAGTTATTTCAGCCTCTGTCAACTCCCCTCGTTCCACACCGGCCAATACCGCTTTAAGTTCGCGAGACAAATTTCTTTTTACCAGCAGTAAATCGTTGCCAGCTTTCAACGCTTTTACCGTAACATCTTCGATGGAAGAGATTCCTTTCATCTCCATAGCATCGGTAAAGACCAAGCCTTGAAATCCCATCTCGTTGCAAAGCAATCCATCAATCACCTCTGGAGAGATAGAAGCAGGTAGCTTACCCAATGCAGGTACATGTAGGTGTCCCACCATAACGCCACCCAAACGAGCCTCAACAATCTTAGTAAATGGATAAAGTTCAAGACTATCTAAACGAGAGCGATTGAAGGAGAGAAGAGGCAATGCTTTGTGCGAATCAACCTCAGTGTCTCCGTGGCCTGGGAAGTGTTTCGATACAGAGAGTACGCCACCAGCTTCAAGACCTCTTGAATAGGCAATCACTTTGTCTGCCACATTCTTTCTGTCGCCACCAAAAGAGCGCGTGTTTATTACAGGATTTCGGGGATTGTTGTCAATATCTGCAACGGGTGCGAAATTAACATGCACCCCTATCTCCTTACACTGACGGGCAACTTCTTTCCCATATTCATAGAGCAAAGCATCCTCTTGGATAGCACCCAACACCCTATTTCTTGGAAAAGGAGGGGTATTTTTAAGTCGCATAGAGAGTCCCCACTCTCCATCAAAAGTCATTAGCAAGGGGATTGTAGCGACAGACTGAGCATAATTGGTCAGAGCCACCTGAGCCGCTACCTGACCTCCCGAGAAGAGTAGCCCCCCTATTTTATACTCTTTTACTGCTTGAGCCAAGCTATTGCGTGTAGCTTCATTGTTTTGCGGATCGACTGTATGAATAAAGAGCTGCCCTATTTTCTCTTTCAGTGTCATCTGCTCTAGTCGCTGCTCTACCCATGCTTTGGCAGCTGGAGTATCAGCAGCACCTTGATGCAATATCGTTGGTGAGAGCTGCGCCTGCTGTGCAGCCAATGTAGTTAAACTAAGTAAAGCGACCCCCAATAGGATGATTTGTTTCATGCCTCTATTTATTTTATATCTTTTCAATCTTTCTCTATTTTCACCTTTAACTCACCTAAATAGATGCCATTCTTTCCCATTTGTTGGAGTGGAACCTCTATTCCATCTCTATTTTTATACATCAATGGGTGATCAAAGTAGGAATGTGAGTGCCCACCCAATACCACATCAATATTTCTAGTTTCTCCTATCAAAATCTCGTCTGAGATCCCTTTGCCTTTCCAACCCAAGTGAGAAATACAAATAACTAAATCACACTTCTCGTTCTTTTTTAGATAATCGGCAACTCGCTGAGCTGCTTCAACTGGACTTTCAAAACGAACCCCTTCACATAACTTCTCTTGAACCATCCCTTCGAGCGGTGTTCCTAATCCAAAGACCCCTATCTTTAATCCCTCTCTCATAAGAGTGGTATAAGGTTTGACCAACCCCTCTACTACTGTTCCTTCGAAATGGTAATTGGCACACAATATGGGAAAGTTTGCCATGCGAAAGATACGTGCCATATTTTCCAATCCAAAATCAAATTCATGATTGCCCACTGCTACAGCATCATACCCGATTTCATTCATTAATTTAATCTCTAGCTCACCTTTAAAAAGGTTGTAATAGGGAGTTCCCTGCGAAAAATCACCGCAATCAAATAGCAACATTTGAGGATTCTTTTCACGCAAAGCATTAGTTAATCCAGCCATTCGAGCCATACCTCCACGCCCAGCTTGTATCGTATCAGGGTCATTCACAGACATCGATTCTATGCGACTGTGCAAATCATTGGTGTGATAAATAACGATCTCTTTAAGGTTTTGTGCCTGAAGCACAGAGCCCATGCAAAATACAACGGCCCATATCGCAAATATTCTCTTCATCTTTACTTTACTTTTTAATGGTTACTCTACCCTCTATCTTTGCATCAACGCTCTTTCCCGCTTGGGTCATTTGGTGCACATAATCCAAGAATAATTTACGCATCGTCTCACCATTCGGTTCGATTCGATTCGTAGCATCTCTAAAGGCAGGCATTCCATCATTACCATCTGCTACATAATCAACCGTTGCCACTCGATAGAGTTGATCCTCCACAACCTCTTTTCCACCTACCGTAGCAGTTACCAACTCCTTGTTTTCGGTTATAACCAACTGAACACCACTAATACCTTCACCTCCTTTAGCAGCTATTTGTCGAAATAGAGTAAGCAATGTTGCTCCACTCATATCAACAATTGTTAAGCTGTTTTCAAAAGGGGTTACTTGAAATATATCGCCATAACTAATAGGACCAGCAGGCAGACTCTTGCGTACTCCTCCTACATTCATTATAGCTATATCGGCAGGCTTCCCAATATAGGGGGTAGTACTATTTCTTAAAATATCGGCCAACAAGTTTGACAACTCACCTTCGGGGCGCTTTGCTACCAAAGTAGATACACTCTTCCCTATAATAGGCGACATAATACTATCTACTGACTCTTTATAACTCTGTAGCAACTGCTGTGCTTTCACATTTGGGTGAGCATCAAATTCACTCGTTACCGCTATTCCTCTTCCCTCAACACCTACTACTGAATAAGAGGATGAGGAGCAACCCGAAAACAATAGAGTTGAAACCCACCATAAGGCTATAAATCTGCTTTTTCTTATTTTAATCATCTTCTTTATTAATTTATGAGGTCAAATGTAGGGGAAAAAGTAGAACAAAACAACTCATAGACATCAGGAAAATCCTAAAAGCAATAAAATGGGTTCAAAAAAAAAACAAATTAAATTCCTCTTCTCATTTCGCATAAATCAATATCACTCTTTTTAGCAACAACTCTTTCATTTCCGTAACTCAAGCATTCGTTTTTACTTAACTTAATTGTCATACAAAGTAGACAATAGGAACGACCCAAAAACTAGTTCCAAAGAGGCTACCCATTGATAAGTCTCCTTGCAGCTGACAGTTGAAAAGAGTTTGCAAAAACAGCAAAATTGGCACACAAATTAGAGTTAAATTTCTACTTTTGTAAATCATACCACCCTTGAGCATATCAAATCAAGGTAAAAAAGGAAGGAACTGATTCAATGGTATGCACCAAAAGATACGGCATTTTGTAAAAGAAAAGCTTTATTGGATTGAAGAGAGCATTAAAAATCCTCCCCCTAAAAGAGCTAAACAGATGACAACAAATAAAACATTAAGAAAACGCAATTGAGACTTAGGATACTGCATTTCCAGTTGAAGTTAAGCAGCGGTAGTTCATTTAGAGAGCAAAAACGGAATGAATGGATTTATTGCCAACAATTTAGCAACAGTCCACCAGAGAGGAGATGCAAAAGAGCTTACCGCTTCAAAACCTAAATTGGTAATATAAAGAGACGAGTTATCACAAACTATTTTAGATTTAATATAGACCAACCATTATGAGAAGAAAAATTCTATTACCACTCTTGTCCCTCCTACTAATATGGACAAGTTGCACGCAAGAAGAACACTTTATAAAGGAAGCAACTACAAGAGCAGAAGTCGAAACAGACTTCCAACTGAAACAAGATCTATTGCCACAAGGCAATCTGTTCGAGATATTCAGCCACCCGCTAACTACTTACGAAAAAGAGGCCTTGCAATTTATCTATGCTTATCTCCCCATTGGTGACATAACTGACTATAGTGGGACATACTACTTGGAAAACTTACGCACTTCATTGCAAGCCAGAAAAGAGATGCCTTGGGGAAAGGTTGTCCCCGATGAGCTCTTTCGACACTACGTACTGCCTATTCGCATCAACAATGAGAATCTAGATGATAGTCGTACTGTTTTCTACAATGAACTCAAGGAGCGAGTAAAGAACTTATCACTGTACGATGCCGTGCTCGAAGTAAACCATTGGTGTCACGAAAAGGTTATTTATACCCCATCAGACGCACGCACCAGCTCTCCTCTAGCTTCAGTTAGAAGTGCGTATGGTCGCTGTGGCGAAGAGTCTACTTTTACTGTTGCCGCCCTTCGTTCGGTAGGCATCCCTGCTCGTCAAGTATATACGCCGCGTTGGGTACACACCGATGACAACCACGCTTGGGTAGAGGCTTGGGTAGATGGTAAGTGGTATTTCTTAGGTGCTTGCGAGCCCGAGCCCGTGCTTAATTTAGGTTGGTTTAATGCGCCCGCCTACCGAGGTATCTTGATGCATACCAAAGTGTTTGGCAAATACAAAGGCACCGAAGAGGTATTGAGTACCAAAAACAGTTATACCGAAATAAACGTTACTGAGAATTATACCCCTACAGCAAAAGCCGTTGTAAAGGTGGTAGATGAAAAAGGTACGCCCGTATCTGGTGCTGACGTAGAGTTTAAGGTATACAACTATGCTGAGTTTTATACAATGATTCAAAAACAGAGCAACGAAAATGGAGAAGTATCACTTACAGCAGGGAAAGGAGATTTGTTGGTATGGGCTACTAAAGAGGGCAAGTTCGGATATAGCAAACTCTCTTTTGGTACAGAAGAGAATATCGTCATCGTACTAAACAAAGAGGTAGGAATAAATGAAGTTGCTCCCATTGATATCGTTCCTCCTGCAGAGGGCACTATTTCCACAGAGATAAGTGAAGAGCAAAAAGAGAAAAATGCAGTTTGTTTGATTCGAGAAGATTCGATTCGCAACAACTATGTAGCTAGCTTTTGTACTGAAGAACGAGCCAAAGAAGTTGCCAAAGAGTTAGGTGTTAACAGCAATGAAATGGTTAAATTTCTGATAGGTAGCCGTGGAAATCACAACGAAATTGAAAACTTTATTCGCAACACACCGGCATCTAGTCGTGCATTTGCGATGAGTTTACTAAATGTCATTTCAGCGAAAGACCTTCGTGATACACCAGCTGCCATACTAGCTAACCATCTAAGCAACACACCAATCATAAATGACAAGCTATTTATTGACTACATCTTAAATCCACGCATCGCCAACGAGCTAATCACTCCCTACAGAGAGTTTTTAGCTACAGCCTTAGGCAGCGAGTTAGCGCAACAAGTAAAACAAAATCCTGAAGCATTAGTAGATTGGGTAAAACGCGAAATTAAAGTTGACAATGAATTAAATCCGCAACGAATTCCTATTTCACCTGTAGGTGTATGGAAAGCAAGAGTCGCAGATGAAGAGTCTCGCAATCTCTTCTTCATTGCTGCTGCACGTAGCTTAGGAGTTGCTGCACGCATAGAACCGATAGCTGGCAAAATAGAATATGCAAAGAGTGGTTCATGGGTGACGGTCAATTTCGATTTAACTAACAAACCTGTCACTCTTAAAGGAACAGTTGTAGCATCCTACAAGGCTATTAAGTCGCTGAAAGATCCTAAATATTACACACACTTTACCATTGCTAAACTATTGCCAAACGGCAAACTACAAACACTCAATTTCAAAGAGAGTGATGTAGATATGGGTGGTGGTGTTACATACAACTCACTGCTTAAAAAACCACTCTCTTTAGAGGTAGGAAACTATGCACTAGTTACAGGTACACGTATGGCAAATGGGGGTGTATTGTCAGAATTGAACTTTTTCACCATTGAAGCAGGAAAAACAACCTCCATCAAATTAGAGATGAGGGAGAACCAAGACGATGTACAGGTATTGGGTAGTTTCAATTCAGAGAACCGATACAAGCGCGCTGACACGGGTGAAGAGAGCAGCCTACTCGCTACAACAGGGCGTGGATACTACATCGTTGCTATGTTGGGATCACGCCAAGAACCTACCAATCACGCTATGCGTGCCTTGGCAAGTGCCAAAAAAGAGTTGGAGGAGTGGGGACATACCATTGTACTTCTATTCCCCAACGAAGAGGGACTGAAAAATTTCGACGCTAACGAATTTGGAGAGCTTCCTTCAACCATTACCTATGGTGTCGATATCGATAAAAAGATACAAAGTGATATGGTACAAGGGGTAAACTTGCAAAACTCACATACACTTCCCATCTTTTTTATTGCCGACACTTTCAATCGAGTGGTTTTTGTATCGCAAGGTTATACCATCGGTTTGGGAACTCAATTGCTAAAGGTGATTGACAAACTATAAATTCTAAGAGCAGCGAGGGTAGAGAGTAAATATTACTCCTACTACTCGTTTGAAACAGGTTGAGCTCATTTTGACCAATCGATTCTGATTAGGCAACTGCAAGGATATCTCTTACTCTTAGAACTACGACCAGTTGTTTTTCACTCTTCCTTAATGAAAAAGAGTGCAAGTTTTTTGGCTAAGTCACAAAAAATAAGTTACTTTGCACCGCTTCCGCGTAATCGCTGTCAAAGAAGAGTTATTTGATATGTTGCGTTGGTAACGAAAAACAATTTAAGAATACTACAAATGGATTTAATTAAAATTGCAGAAGAAGCATTTGCTACAGGTAAACAACACCCTTCATTCAAAGCGGGTGATACAGTTACAGTAGCGTATCGTATTATTGAAGGTAGCAAAGAGCGTGTACAGTTGTACCGTGGTGTTGTTATCAAAATTGCTGGACACGGTGAGAAAAAACGTTTCACTGTACGTAAAATGTCTGGTACTATCGGTGTAGAGCGTATCTTCCCACTTGAGTCACCTGCTATCGATACAATCGAGGTGAACAAAATTGGTAAAGTTCGTCGTGCTAAATTGTACTACCTACGTGCTCTTACTGGTAAGAAAGCTAGAATCAAAGAAAAAAGAGTTATCCGATAAGTATAAAACTTTTCAGCATTCTTACAAAAGAGAGTATCCTTTTAGAAAGGGTACTCTCTTTTTATTTTACCATTGGAGTTCTAGCAAACAAATCGTAATAGGCGAAAAAAAATGGGCTCACCCGATAAACCCTGGGGATTCCTTTTAAAATTATTATCTTTGCTGCATGGATACACACGGATTACTACTTTTAGCTCAGGTTGTTTTACCTGCCGATATATTGACACGATTCACGATTACGAAAGTTGAGT
>JBOFMR010000071.1:0-1826 GCA_051658485.1 Phocaeicola sp. | reverse complement strand
GTCTTTCGTTCAGTTCCTTGTTCAACCTTTTTGGTAGCTGCGAAGGTGTTAGTACTGTTTCTTTCATTGTTTCTTTTCCAAGTTGTTAATCTTCTAGATAATTCCCACGTTTTTTCAAGCTCGAAGCGCATCTTTGTTTCTGACTTGTTTAGCTCGCTCCAATAATTATAAAAGGCTCTTAAAAGCTCTCTTCCGTGTGTGTTGATAAAAGGTATTAGTGAGTCTATGAACTCTTGTCTACGCTCCTCTAATACGGCTTTTGATTGTTGCTTTCGTTTCTTTATACTCGGCTTAATCATTTTAAACACTGTTTGAGCTTCTTCTGAAACGTCAAGCTCAACTCCTTTTAAAGCATACGACAAAATTGATTGGAAAATCTCTGTCTGAATTGGAATAGGCTTGTCGTCTATAAGGTCTAGCCACTCCTCGTGAAAAGTAATTGATTTCATTTTATTGGTTTTTTGATGCTACAAAGTTAGTTATTATTTTTAATCTAGCAAATTAATTGGCAACTTTATTCAATGTCTTTGATATAATTTTCAACCACAAAGATAAACTCATCAAGCGATCGGCAAATTACATACTTGTTTCCGTTGTTTTCAGCTACTCTCTGCCATTCCTTTTGTTTATCGGATTGTCTGCCTATTTCGGTTTTCATCTCTATACATAACGCTCCATAAAATCTATTTGCTTTTAAGAAGATTAAATCTGCTGTACCTGCTACAACACCCTCTAATTTTAGTTTAACCGCTTCTAACTTGTGTCGGCTGCCACCATTGGGAACAGCGAAAAGCAGCCCTTTAAAGCTCTTAAACTTCAAATTGAACCACTTTACGCACGCTCTTTGTATCTTATGTTCATCGTTTTTCATAAGTCAAAATATCTATTTGCTGCTTGTTCATCAAAACTCTTCACTCGGTTAATAATATGTATCTGCTTACTCCTGAATGATAAATCATCGTCAAACTTAACGTGGCACGACCTACAAAGTATTTGTAGATTCCTCGGGTCTGTTTTATATTGAGGATAAGTTGAGCGTGGCAATATGTGAGAGAGGTCACAACCCTCTCCCTTACATATTTCGCACGACTTTGAAAGCGTTTTCTTTATTCTCAAAAGTTCTTTACGCTCTTCTCTGTACTTTTCGCTTTGCTTCTTCATACGTTATCCGTTGTACCTAATAGATGCTCGCTGCCTTCATATGGTATGCAATAGTTCCAGCTTGAACCTAAACACATATGCACATATAAAAGATGTTCTGCTTTGTGAGAATAGAATGAACACTCCCATAAATCCATATCACTATCTCTCACAAGCACCTTTTCAAATGGCTTAAATTGATACTCCATTTTCGCTTCTACTTTCGCTTCTCTTTCAGCTTTCCATTTATTCCAATCGAGTTGGTCTTTAGATGGGAATAGTAGACACTCTCCTGAATCTATAAATGCTTCCCCAAATTCTGAAAATCCGCAATACAAGGTAGAAGATGCCTTTATTAGTATAGGATAATCTTCGCTGTATGATAAACTAGAAATTCTTACATTGCCAATAGGTTTACAATAAATTGTTTCTCCCTCGCATCCTTCTAGCAGCTCTACTAAATTAATTTTCTCATTCATATTATAAAAAGTTTTTGTTTCGTTCAATCTCTTGCCTAACGTGTAGCAAGAATCCGTTTTCGTTTGGTGAAGGTAGATAACATCCCTCTGATGCCGACCAATTTCTAAAACGCTCGATTGCAGTTGTCATCTCTGCTGTGTTTAGGTCTGAACTGCTTCTTACGTACTCTATCTCTACACCTCGCTTGTTTATCTTTTTTCTCTTGA
>JBOFMR010000070.1:0-3115 GCA_051658485.1 Phocaeicola sp. | reverse complement strand
TACAAAGTTCGGTGGTAGAGGTGAAAGAGATTGGTAATGTGCAACATCTTTGTGCCTACTATACTTCACTTGAAGCGATTGACGAGGAGTTATTACGTAAAGAGCTTTCTGAAAGTCTGACCGACTACATGGTTCCTTCTGTTTTTATGCGCTTAGATCGTTTTCCTTTGACTCCCAATGGCAAGGTGAATCGCAAGGCATTGCCCCTTCCTGAGATGAACAACCAAACAGAGTATATGGCTCCTCAGGGCGAGGTTGAAGAGATCCTTGCAGATTATATCAAATCCATTCTCAATCTTTCCAGTCCTGTGGGTCGTTTGGATAGCTTCTTCTCGTTGGGTGGTGATTCGATTAAGTCCATTCGTTTGGTATCACTTCTTCGTCAAAAAGGGATTACCATACAGGTTTCTGACATCATGAAGCTCAAAACGGTGAAAGCGATTGCTGCATTCTCCTTGCAGGGTGCGGGTGAGCTCATGATTAATCAGAACCACTGGAGTGGTGAGGTCGCTTATACCGCTATCGAGATACTCTTCTTTGATAGTCATCTTCTTTGTCCTTCACATTTCAATCAATCTACACTGCTTCAGAGTGTCGAACGGGTGGATGTGGATACTCTTGGTTCTACCTTTGAGTTGTTGTCTACGCACCATGATATGCTTCGTGCTCTATATCGCGATGGGGTGCAATATGTTCGCAAAGCGAAGGATGATGGCTTGCTTTACAACCTTCGGGTTTGTGATTTGCGTGATTCTATGGATTACAAAATAGAGATGGAGCGAGAGGCTGAAATTCTTCAACAATCGATGGATTTGGAGCATGGTCCTCTCTTTCAATCGGTTCTATTCCGCCTGCCTGATTTCGATGCCCTTTTAATCGTTATCCATCACTTGGTGGTAGATGGTATCTCTTGGCGTATTTTGATTGAAGATATCAATACGCTTTATGGTCAAATTCGTCGGGGTGAGCAGGTTTCTCTTCCTAAAAAGACACACTCTTTCCAAGAGTGGTCTGCTGCGATAGGTCGATACCGACAAAGTTACCAATTGTTGCAGGAGGTTTCTTATTGGAAAGGTGTACAAGCTGAAATGAGGGAATATCCATGCGAGGAGCGAAGCAGCTCGATGAATAAAGTTCAACGTCTGCTTTCACCTGAGATCACCAAGCGTTTGCTGGGTGAATCTTCTAAAGCTTACCATACGGAGATCAATGATCTATTGCTTACTGCCCTTGGTCGTAGTTATGCTGTTGTTACTGGTTCTCATTCGCTTTGTATCCAGTTAGAGGGTCATGGTCGTGAGCCTATTCATGAATCGATTCTGATTGACCGTACGGTTGGTTGGTTTACCTCTGCCTATCCTGTAGTGATTCGTACCAATGATGATCTTCGCCAAAGCATTCGTTCTGTCAAAGAGACTCTTCGTCGAATTCCTAATCGTGGTTTGGGTTATGGTATTTTACAATACATTGGTTCAGATGAGAACTCTCTTGATAGGGACATCACTCCTCAACTTTGTTTTAACTACCTTGGTTCCTTCTCTGAGAGCAATGAGGACTCCTTCTTTACGATTAATAATAGGCTTCCTCAAGGCTCATCGATTGCCCCAGAAAACGTTTTTGGTCCTGCTTTTTCCATCAACTGTTTGGTAGCTGATGAACAGCTTACGATTATGTACAGCTATGATTGTTCCATTTGGAGCGATGAAGAGGCTATTTTGTTTGCAGATAGCTATATCAGCGAGTTAGAGTCTATTGTTGCTCATACGGGTAGTTGCATAGAACCAGAATATACCGCCTCTGACTTGGGAGAGACCAGTTGGAGCGATGAGGAGTTTATCTCTTTATACAACCACTATAAGGAGAGGGGGGAAGAGATAGAGCGTATCTATCCTTTGACTTCTATGCAGCAGGGAATGCTTCTTGCCACAATGATGGATAAAGAAACATCTTCTTATCACATTTTGAGTCGTTTCTCATTGGACATTTTGCCTACTCCACAGCAGCTAGAGTCTGTTTTGGAGTTGCTCTCAGCCAAGCATGAGGTGTTGCGCACCTCCATCCTCAGTAATGGTATAGAGGAGCCTCGTCAAGTGTTACTTAAAGGAAGAAAGTTAGGCATTAAGTTTATCGATCTCTCTTCATCTGAATCTCTAGATTCTGATATCGCTAGCATTGAAGATAGAGAGTTCCACATGCCGATAGATTTGCAAGACGATTCGCTATTTCGTTTGGTTTGTATACAGACCACTCCAAACGCTTGTCAGCTACTCTTTGTTATGCATCACATCATTGTTGATGGTTGGTGTATTTCACTCTATCTGAATGATTTTAAGTTGTACTTAGATGAAGTTATAAAAGGTAAGATAGGAATCCATGAGACCCATTGTGGTGAATATGAGCACTATGTTCGGGATATACTTTCTAAAGATTCTCGAAAGGCTCTTTCTTACTGGAGAGAGTTACTCTCTGGCTACGATACGAAAGCAATTATTCCCTCTTATGGAGCCATAGAAATAGAGAATCAATCAAAGGTAAATTCGGTTTGGTTGGAACTAGCTAGGGATGTTTCAACGACTCTTCAAGAGTTGTGTGCTAGTGAGGGTGTAACTCTTAATACAGTTGTTGAATTGGCTTGGGGCTTGTTACTTCAATGTTACAATCGAACGAGAGATTCTCTTTTTGTTAAGGTTGTCTCTGGTCGTGATAATACGCATGATAGCGTGGAGCATCTTGTTGGTTTATTTATCAACTCAGTGCCTGTTCGAGTAAAATCGGAAGAGAACGATACTCTTTTGGATTTGCTACACAAGCTTCAGCAGCAAGCAGCAGATACGAATGAGTTTGATTATTGCTCTCTTTCAGAGATTCAACAACAATCAGAATTGGGCGGTGAGTTGTTTCAATCCATCCTTGCATTTGAGAACTATGCTATTGAGGAGGATAAATCTCCTTTAGAATCTTTTACTTTGAAGCTACTATCTGCTAAAGAAGCGAATATTTCCGATATTGGGGTAGTTGCTTACTTGGGTGAGTTGTTGACAGTGGGTATTAAATTTAACACCTCTCTCTACTCTTTTGATGAGATTAATCGCTTGTCTTCTTGTTTAAAAGAGGT
>JBOFMR010000069.1:0-12620 GCA_051658485.1 Phocaeicola sp. | reverse complement strand
CAACTGCCTAATAACAAACCATACGTGATAGATAGAAGTGGTTATCGCACCATAATGATGACACATAATATGAAAACGCTCCTTCAAAGAGGCTTTGTGATTTCGAGTCGTCATCCCCTCATTTAGATAATCAACTAGCGTCAATTCGGTGAAATGGAATCCTACTGCACGCTTCATCAAACGGATGCACCAATCAAAGTCAGCACTAAAACGATAAGTTAAGTCATAAAGTTCCGTTTGCGCCAACGTACGGCGAACGAAGAAGGCTTGGTGGCATACCAACATCCCCTTCTTAAAGCTCTTCCACGTAAGAACCTTTGGTGGTCGCAACCTACGCATATATAAAAAAGCACCCTTTTCATCGACAATTGCTGTATCTCCATAGAGAATATCAGGAAGTTGCCCATCGGCTCTAGCAAGAGAGGTTTTGGTAGACAAAGAGGTTGCTATCTCTTGCAATGTATTGGGAGAATGGAAGGTGTCACCGGCATTTAAAAAGCAGATATAATCGCCCGTAGATTGGCGAATCCCCTTATTCATTGCATCATAAATGCCTCTGTCAGGTTCACTCACCACTTGTGTGAATTGATTTTGATAACGTCTGATCAATTCAAGCGTACCATCTGTCGAGTTCCCATCAATTAAAAGATGTTCTATCCTCCCATAACTCTGTTCTGCCACACTCCGAAGTGTTCTTTCCAGAACCTTTTCGGCATTGTAGGTAACCGTTACAATAGAAAATAGAGGAGTTACAGCATTACTACTCATTCGGATGGATTATTTGGATTAGTCATTTGGTTATACAAAGCAATGTATTGTTTCGCTACTACCTCTTCCGAATAATTTTCAACCACTTTGCGACGTGCAGAGTCATAGAGAAGCAAAGAATCAGCCTCTTCGAGTATCCAACGAATGCCATTCGCCAAATCGGTTGCCGATTTATATTGTGCCACATAACCGTTGTGTAAATGGTCTATCATCTCGGGAATACCCCCTACTTGAAAACCGACACAAGGAGTTCCACACGCCATAGCCTCCATAATCATATTGGGGAGGTTTTCTTGCAAGGAAGGGGTGACAAAAAGATCGACAGCATTGTAAACCTCAACCAACTCTCGCTCATCGTGAATGTAATGGAGGCAATAAACGGGAAAAGGGAAAATAGAGCTGCAAGCATCCGATTCATTGCCAAAAACAACAATGCCCCATTCATCTACTAGATGAGGATTTTCTGCAACCAATAAATTACAAGCCTCAACCAAGTAGTCTATCCCCTTTCGTTTGTCGGTCACCTTGAGCGACCCAAATAGAAGTAGCTTTTTATCTTGTGGAAGATTGAAACTCTTACGGGCCAAAGCACGATCACCTCTTCTAAAGAGATCTATATTGATTGGATTAGGTATATTAGTAACTAAGTGCCCTTGTGTAAGTAGACTTAACTCCGCTTGCCCTTTGAGCCAATTGCTACACGCCACAAACGCTATCTTTGCACTACTCCAGACTCTCTTTTTCTCCGCAAAAGTACGGAATGAAAGATCTTTTCCTCCTCCTCCCTTGTACAACAAGGGGCAGTGGTGACAATGTTCGTGGTAGTGCGTACAATCATCGGCGTGGTGACAGATAGAGGTAAAGGGCCACATATCGTGCATCGTCCATATCACTTTTTTTCCAGAGTGAAGGATACGTTCTATGTGAGCCAACGAAAGCATCCCTTGATTAATCCAATGAAGATGAACTACATCAGCCTGTTTAAATTCGGGTAGTTGCGTGATGTCATGCCCTGTATTGGCTATATCTACCACAAAAAGGTTCTCTCTCTTAAAATGGTTTGCCACCCAAATTACCACACGCTCCCACACAAATTTCCAGAAACTCTTTCGGCTCTTTTTGATTTGAATCACCCGATTGTCATTACTCTGCTTGTCACGTACGAGTAGCTGTACCTTCACCCCTTGCTTCTTCAAAGAGTGCATCAAACGTTTGGCTGCAATGGCTGCTCCACCAATTCGTTCGGATGTATTAATTAAGAGTACTTTCATTAACGATCTAAATTTGAATACTAATTTACGGCTTTCACTAAAGTTTGCAATCTAATGTGGAAAGAAAATAGATAAACAAAAATGAGTCAAGCATGTATGTCTCGCCCCATCCATTTATCAACTCTTTTCTTTAGAGCGGTTCGAATAATTTTCCAATTTCCAAAACGCAAATGTAAAAAGAGCTCTTCAAACGAGCGTGCTATTTTCACCCATGGATGCCCCCACCCCATAATACGATAGACCCGTTTCCTATAGGCTACATGCTCTATCACATAAGATGGATGTTTCAAGCTTCCACTCAGTTCATAACGCCCCATAGTAAAGATACGCCTATACCCTTTAGGCAGCGTACGTATGCTACCCAAAAAATGGGTTGTTTGTTCCAAGGGTCCTAAGTTGGTAATTAGATTACGCCTTGGCACAATAGCAAGTCCCGAATGAAGTAACATAGAGCTATGAAATATGGTTTCATAAAATGGTTTACCACTGGTACGATGGTGACGACACATTCGGATAAAATCATCCCGGTAGTTTCGCTCTTTGATTAATCGCTCTAGCTTTTCTAAAGCAATCTTGTCATCGAGGAAGGCATAACTTTCATCCCACTGGTCAACGACTCGCCTCCAACTCGCCCATCCCCAAATAGAGAAAGTAGTAGCAAAGAAATAGTCACTATCTGCATCAGGTGTAACCTCTTCTGTATTAAAACCTGCTACCATAGAGATGCGTGTATCATATTCATATCGATCCAACATCTCCTTACAAAAAGAGAAAAAAGTGATGCTTGGAATACTATCATCTTCAAGAACGACGCACTTATCAACAATGGAAAAGGCCCATTTTTGAGACATATAGTTGGATGGGTCGCATCCATAATTCTCTTCTTGATAAAGACGATGCACCTCACATTCCCAATCTATTTGATCCACAATATTTCGACAAGCCTCTATGCCCGGTCTATCAGCTGGATTTCTCGCTCCATCTTGGTAAAGAAACAGTTTAGAGGGGCGTGCTATCTTAATCTGCTCAAATAGCTGTGAAAGTGGTTCAGGGCGGTTGAAGAAGAGAATCAACACAGCCACATCGACAAGAGAGCGCTTCATGACTTCTTAATTAATTCGGGGTGAAGATAAATAGCGTGAATCCCTCTTTTATCAACAGGTGGAATCTCCATATAGTTCTTATAAAGATCGGTAAGATAGGCATCCACATTCTTTGGAGCACTAAATAACTTCCCCTCAAACTCAATGGTAGAGAGTGGATAGATTGAGTCTATTTTATGTACAATTCCATAGCCGTTATTATGTATTGTATTAGAGAGGTAAGTACCTTTGGGATAAATGCTATTAAGCACTGCCCAAATAGATCTACAGCCCACATACTTTGTTCCAAAATAGAAAAATTCAGCAAAGGAACGCAACGAGAGTTGCTTCAATTGGCAAGCTCGTAAATTCATTGCCACATATTCTTTTAATAGAGACTCTTTCATTTCTAGTCACGTTTTACATCAATTAAAATTCGCTGGCGTACCAAAAGGCGTACCGCATCGTGAAAAATAAGATTGACATCATCATCCTCATAGGATTTATGGCAGATAAGCTGAAGAGATATCACTCTTATCCTCCCCTCAACACCTTCTTAGCTCTCTTCCATCCATTCTTTTAAATCATAGATTCAAAAACGGATATATAACAAAGAATTAGAGACAATGGCTATCTCATCTATTTTTGGCATTTGCCTCAAAAGCCTCGATAGAATGTTCTACTACCATCTTACCAGCTACTTAAAAAACGGTTTAGACGTAGAGAGCCCTAATCGACTTCCTACCCCTCCAGCCAATATAATTGCTATGTTTTTTCTCATTATCTACTTTCTATTATTGCTGTTCGACAAAGCTTAATGCCCTTAGGAGATCGTTTGATTTTCCTATACATAGAATCTATTAGAGAGCAAAGAAGCTTGAATTTAGGTATATCTTGAATTCCTTACAAAATCATTTACCAACAAAAAGAGAAGCTCCTTTTCGAAGAATCTCAACAATCTATTGATTATCAAACAACAAAACAACTCATTCCCTTTTTTATCGGACAGAAATAACTTTCTATAGAAAAGCAAAAATAGAAAAAAAACGGGGACATTAGCATACAATAAGGAGGCAATCGTTATATCTCATACAAAAATCAAGTATTACGTTCTTACTATTGTCTCTAATAGCTCAACACAAAGAGTGAAAATCGAGGAGAAGAGGTGACTAGCCTCGTTTCTTCTTCAACAAATACCCTACACTCTCTTTAAAGGTAACCGAGCCACTACCCCACATAAGAAGAATATAGAGGGAGGCAGCCAACACGACACGTGTGATAAAAAGGAGCCAGACAGACTCTATAGAGCTGGTAATCCAATGGGTTACAACCATAACGGCAGCAGCAATAAACCCAAAAGGAAGAATATCTTTCAAAGCATCGACTAGAGAAAGAGAAAGCTCTTTTTGAACAAAATAGTGCCATACCCCCAACCAAGCAATCTGTATAGCAACTGAAATAGAAATGGTAGTAAGCAAAGCACACTCCAACTGAAAAAGTGTAGCCACAACTACCAACTGCAACATCCCCAACGAAATAGTACTCCACATATAGATGTGCGATTTCCCTTTACTTATAATAAGATGAGAGTAGAGCTGTAAAATGGGAATGAAAGCACCGTGAAAACAGAGTACTTGCAGAATGATGGCACTGGGCAACCACTTGTCAGTAATGGCTAACGTAATGAATTGTGGCGCTACAAGAGAAAGACCCAACATAATGGGGAAAGAGAGAAAAGAGGCAAAGCGAAGCATCTTGCGAAATACGCGCAGCTGCCTTTCGCTATCATCTGCCGTAGAGACCAATGTGGGCTGTGCCACACCTGTAATCATACCCCCTATAAAAGAGTGCCCCATATAGTGCCACTTGTTGGCTTGTGTAAAGTAACCCACCTCATCAGGTGAAGCGTAACGCCCTATTAATACTGTGAAAATATTATTATTCAGGTGTGTAAATAGGTTGGTTAATAACATTTTACTACTGAAAGCAAACATCTCACGTATGGGTTGAAAATCGAAGGTGAAGGTCGGTCGCCAAGGCGAGAAGTACCAATAGGTGAGCATTACTACGGATACATATACTAAGCTTTGTGTAGCAATCCCCCAATAGGCAAATCCACAGTAGGCCATCGATACGCCGACACAGCCCGAGACAAAGAGTCCCAACATCAAGGCAATGGATTTTTGCTTTACCATCAAGTTTTTAAAGAAATAGGCATTGTGTGATATCCCTGTACTAGAGATTACAAAACCGATGAAAGAGTAGCGTGCCAGGGAAGTGAGCTCGGGAACACCATAAAACTCAGCAATAAAAGGGGCTAAGAAGAAAAGTAAGATATATAGAGAGAGGCTTACCCCTGTACTAAACCAAAACACCGACGTATAATCTTGCTTCGACACCTCTTTCCGATTGGTAAGTGCTGTTGTAAAACCACTCTCTTGTAACGAAGAGGCTATCAAAGAGAATATAGAGAGCATTCCCACCATCCCATAATCTTCGGGAGAGAGCATACGCGCCAAAAAGATACCAAACACCAAATTTAGCAGCTGCTGAATACCGTTACTAAATCCACCCCATAAAAGGCCCTTAGCAGTCTTATCTTTTAGTGATTCATGACTCATCTTCAATCGTTATTTATAGATTACCTTATATTCGTAACTCTTTTTTGTAATATATTATATCTCAAATTATTATTGAGATTCTCTTTCACCCAAATGGGTGAAAAAGTTTTCCCTACAACTATCTGTATATATTGTTGTCCGATAAAACTTAATGCCTTTAGAAAACCGCTTAATTTTCTTATAACAGAATCTATTTAGAGAGCAAATAAGCTTCTATTAAGATATATTCTATTGAGTTTCTTACAAAATTATTAGCCTACGAAAAAGCAATCCCCTTTTAAAAAAACTCAGCAAACCATTGATAATCCGATAAAACAATGACTCGTTCCCTTTTTTATCGGACAGCAATAATCAGTATTATACTTAATACTAAAAAGGTTGCGAACTTAGCCCAGCTTTCCCTCCTAAAATTATTTTTCGTGTTTTCCCCACTGATTTCATCTTCTGTAAAACTTCAATTCACAGATACTCAATAACTCCTTTTTCCGTTCTTGCTAATTGCAATTAGTAGGACACAACATCCATCCAACTAATGCACTACAGGGTGCGACAGAGCGAAATAGAAGTTGTTGAAAGTGGAAGTTGGGTAAAGAGATTACAAAGATTTGTAGTGACTTTCTGTTTAAACGATTTCACCTCCGTCACAAAGAGTGTGGCGGAGGTGAAATATATCAATTCCTATTCTCTTTTTTAGGGTGCAAAAAGCAGCTCTAAAAAAGGCACATTCGGATTTTTCTATTTTACTTCACTACCAGGTTTTACCTCTTTCATCGTAGTAATCACCGAAAGCGAACCATCAAAGTTCTCAGCGCTCAAAATCATCCCTTCACTCACAATTCCTTTCAGCTTACGAGGGGCTAAGTTAGCGATGAAACAAACCTGTTTACCTACCAACTCTTCGGGTGCATAGTGCTGTGCAATACCACTTACAATGGTACGGTTCTCTAAGCCATCGGCTATTTTGAACTGCAACAGTTTATCAGCTTTAGGCACTTTGGTACACTCTAAAACGGTTCCTACACGAATATCTAGTTTTGTAAAATCATCAAATTCTATGTTGGGCTGAATAGGATTAGCTTTGTAGTTCTCCTCTTCGTTGGCTTTCTTCGTATCAAGAAGCTTTTGTACTTGCTCTTCGATGGTGCTATCTTCAATTTTCTCGAACAACAACTGTGAGGGGTTTAAAGCATGTCCTTCGCTCAAAAGATCAGTACGGCCCAACTGTTCCCATTCAAAGCTAGCCAAGTTTAACATCTCACGAAGTTTGGCGCTGCTAAAGGGTAAGAAAGGTTCGAAGGCGATAGATAGGTTGGCTACCAACTGTAACGAGATATTAAGAATCGTTCCTACTCGTTCCATATCGGTTTTAGCCAATTTCCACGGTTCAGTGTCGGCTAAGTATTTATTACCGATACGTGCTAAGTTCATCGCCTCTTTTTGTGCATCACGGAATTTGAATAGGTCAAGTAGACGTTCTACTTCCGCTTTCACCCCCGCAAACTCTTTCAATGTGGTTTGATCGTATTCAGTCAATTCGCCACAAGTAGGTACCTTATTATCAAAATACTTTTGTGTCAACACCAAGGCGCGATTTACAAAGTTTCCATAAACAGCTACCAACTCATTGTTGTTGCGTGCTTGGAAATCTTTCCACGTAAAGTCGTTATCTTTGGTTTCGGGTGCGTTGGCTGTAAGCACATAACGAAGTACATCCTGTTTGCCTGGAAACTCTTCCAAATATTCGTGCAACCAAACAGCCCAATTGCGTGAAGTCGAGATTTTATCGCCTTCAAGGTTCAAGAACTCGTTGCTAGGTACATTTTCAGGGAGTATGTAACTTCCTTCTGCTTTTAGCATGGCAGGAAATACGATGCAGTGGAATACGATATTATCTTTTCCAATAAAGTGGAGTAAACGCGTTTCAGGGTCTTTCCACCAAGTTTCCCACGTATCGGGTAACAACTCTTTGGTGTTCGAGATGTAACCAATCGGTGCATCGAACCACACATAAAGTACTTTTCCTTCAGCTCCCTCCACAGGTACAGGGATGCCCCAATCGAGGTCACGACTTACGGCACGAGGTTGCAAGCCCATATCTAACCAGCTTTTACACTGACCGTATACATTGGGACGCCACTCTTTGTGTTCTTCCAATATCCATTGACGCAACCAAGCTTCATGTTTGTCAAGAGGAAGATACCAATGTTTGGTCTCCTTCATAATAGGTTGGCTACCGCTAATCGCACTTTTTGGATTGATAAGATCGGTCGGCGAAAGCGATGTTCCACACTTCTCGCATTGATCACCATAAGCACCCTCTGCATGGCAATGTGGGCACTCACCTGTAATATAACGGTCAGCTAGAAACTGTTGCGCCTCTTCATCGTAATATTGCTCTGAGCTTTTTTCAAGAAACTCACCCTTATCGTATAGCTTCTTAAAGAAGTCAGCAGCCAATTCGTGGTGGGTTTTTGATGAAGTACGCGAATAGACATCAAACGAAATACCAAAATCGGCAAAAGATTTTTTAATAATAGCGTGGTAACGGTCTACCACATCTTGAGGTGTAACCCCCTCTTTTTTAGCACGAATTGTAATAGGTACTCCGTGCTCATCAGATCCACCAATAAAGAGCACCTCTTGTTTGCGCAATCGAAGGTAGCGTACATAAATATCTGAAGGCACATATACACCCGCCAAGTGCCCAATGTGTACCGGTCCGTTGGCATAAGGAAGTGCCGAGGTAACCGTAGTCCGTTTGAATTTCTTTTCCATTACTAGGTTGTTATCGTTATATGTTCAATTGAAATGATGCAAAGGTAACGAAAAGCGGGTAAATACGTGTGGCTTTAAAAGAGCAATTCTTTGAAAATCGTCTATTCTTAACTATAACAGACCTCATTAAAGGAGATAGACCCACCCTAAATGAACTGTTAAGTAGCAATAAGGGAAATCAATAGTCTCCCGTTATATTTGAATCTTCATTGTGTATATCTCTGATTAATACTTGTATAAATTAGATTTTCAAGTGAGATAATTTGATTTGAAAAGTAATCGTTATGACCAATAGATTGCGGCTATACCTAGACTATAATACGATTTAATAGGGATTGCTACCTGATTTTTATTTCAATGAATGTTTAACGGGACATTAGCGAAAGGGGGGCTCTTTCAACATACAAAACCAAGTATCTCATTAAAATATTATTCATTCAAATACACCGGTGCAGTATGGATTATAGATTGCTATGAAGTGGCTATGATGCGATAAACAAGTTGTTACAGCTAGATTGTCAAATCAAATCCATTCACTCATAAATCTTCCGTAAACAACTGTTTATCTGCAGTTTGCATTGACTTAATAAAACATTAACGGGACACGAATGATACAAAAAAACAAAAGAAGCGGGAGCTTAAACACTCATTCAACAATTATTACCGATAAGATGGTGGCACGATTTCACGAATATCCCATAAAAATTAGAAGGATACTAATAATTCATAAATAAGAGGGGAGTAACAAGAGATTTCTTTACCATTAAAAAATACCAACTTACCTTTGACGGCTCCTTAATGATTATCACACTCCCCGAAGGAAGGGGGGAAGAATGTTATGAAATACACACTAATTAAAAGTGAAAGTATTATAACTAGATAAATAATGAAACGTAAACAAATTGTGGTCATTGGTGGAGGTTTTGGTGGAATGCGCCTTGCTTCTGATTTAATAGAAAAGGCTTTTTCTGTAACGCTAATTGATAAAAACAACTATCACCAATTTCAACCCTTACTCTATCAGGTTGCTTCATCGGGACTAGAAGCTAGTTCTATCTGCTTTCCTTTCCGAAAGATTTTTAATCGGAAAAAGAAGCTCACCTTCTTACTCGCAGAGGTAAGTGAAATAAACTCAGAAAAAAAAGAGGTGATAACCAATGTAGGTGCTGTCCCCTACGACTATCTTGTTGTGGCAGCAGGTACAACAACCTCCTTTTTCGGCAACGATAATTTAGCTAAATATACGTTACCGATGAAAACCACTGAAGAGGCGATGTGGGTGCGAAACCGAATACTTTTACAATTGGAGCAGTTGGCCCGTACTACTGATGAAACAGAACGAATCAAACTTTCCAATCTTATCATTGTAGGAGGTGGTGCTACGGGAGTAGAGGTCGCTGGAGTTCTCTCCGAAATGAGACGTTACGTACTTCCCAATTACTACCCGGAGCTACAATCCATTAAACTTCATATCTACTTGATAGAGTCAGCCCCTCGACTATTGGGTGCTATGTCTGATTCGGCAAGTGCAAATGCACTCTCCTTTTTAGAATCTATGGGAGTAGAGGTGCTTCTGAATACGCGCGTAATAGATTGCGATGAAAATTCTGTTCAATTGTCAAATGGAGATTCTTTAGCCTCTTCACTCATCATTTGGGTTAGTGGTGTCACTGCCAATTCCATACAGGGTATTCCAACTGAATCATTGGGAAGGGCTAACCGTATTTTAATAGATAACACCCTACAAGTAAAGGGGATGAGTAATGTTTATGCATTGGGGGATATTGCCTTCGTTGAGGGGGATTCCCGCTACCCAAATGGGCATCCACAGGTAGCACAAGTGGCAATCCAACAAGGTAAGCTACTTGCTTCTAACTTAAACAACCTATCTAAAGGAGGTGTGCAACACCCATTTAAATACCGCGATTTGGGTAGTTTAGCTACTGTTGGACGTAATAAAGCAGTAGCTGACTTACCCAAGTTACATTTTTCAGGATTTATGGCTTGGATTATTTGGCTTTTTATTCATCTACGCTCCATCTTGGGTGTAAAGAATCAACTTGCTGTTCTACTAGATTGGATTTGGAACTATTTGAGCTATAACCAATCTATACGACTTCTTCTTTTTCGCGGGAAACGCTAGCCGCTGGGTTAGAAACCGCTTTAAAGATTAATCGTATCAAAGGGGTAATAAGCTACCCGATTGAGATTTAATATCAGTAGATATAACGATTCAGGGAGTAGCCTATTCATATTGTTGAATAGGCTACTCTGTTGTTTTACCAAAACAGTTCGGTCAATCCCCCTTTTTTATGTACTTTTGCCCTCTAAATTCAACCATTATGAATATCCTTTGGCTCGATATAAACGCCTCTTACTCACATGCATCACTAGCACTTCCAGCACTACATGCGCAACTCCTAAATACGCCTCTTGCTAGCGAACACAAATGGAGCGTAGTGCGTGGATCTACTAAAACAGACCACGACCTACTACTGGAACAGATTGTAGCTGAAGAACCCCAACTCATATTGGCTTCACTGTGGCTCTTTACCCATGAATATGTGGTATCACTATTGGCTCGCGCCAAAGCGCTACTCCCTAGCAGCTGCATTGTACTAGGAGGGCCCGAGTTCTTGGGGAACAATCAGTTTTTTCTAGAAAGCAACCCATTTATTGACGCTGTATTCAGAGGCGAGGGGGAGGAGTTTTTACCACAATGGCTACCTCTTTTCGATAAACGAAACTGCTGGAATGAGGTTACTGGTCTTTGCTTTTTTACAGAAAAAGAGTATCATAATGGGGAGAGTGTTATTGACCAAGTAGCTCGAAATGAGAGTTTAGAGAAACTCGCGAATGAGGAAAAAGGAGATAAGGATGAGAGCCAAACGTTCAAAAGAGTACGTAACCGAGGAGTGATAAGCAACTTCACGGCTCTTCGCTTTCCTGAAGAGAGCCCCTTCTTTGTAACCGACCGCTCATTTGTACAACTTGAGACTACGCGAGGATGCTTTAACTCGTGTGAATTTTGCGTGAGTGGCAATGACAAACCCATTCGTTCACTCTCTTTGGAACAGATAAAAGGACGATTGGACCTCTTCTTGGAACAAGGTATTCAAAGCGTACGGCTATTGGATCGTACCTTTAATGGAAATTCGAAACGCTCAATTGAACTATTAGAATTGATGCGAAGTTACGAGGGAAAACTCTCTTTTCATCTTGAAGTACACCCCTCTCTACTCCGTGCTGAGTTAAGAGAAGCACTGCAGGAAATGCCACCAGCAATCCTGCACCTAGAGGCAGGTATTCAGTCGTTGCAACAAGAGGTGCTTGACGCCTGCAATCGCTATGGCAATGTAGAGAGTGCGCTAGATGGACTTACTTTTCTATTTGGACTAGAAAAACAGATGGAAACCCACACAGACTTAATCGCAGGTATTCCTCTTTACACCTACAAAGCTTTAGTGGAAGATGTAAAAAAGCTTCTACAAATGGGAGCAGGCGAAATCCAGTTAGAGAGTTTAAAGGTACTCCCTGGAACTACCATGCGTAATCGAGCAACATCGTTGGGATTGCAGTACGCAACAACTCCTCCTTATGAAATATTGGCAACTCCACACATCCACTACCAAGAGTTACGTCGCGCCATGCTACTCTCTCGGCTACTCGATATCTATTACAATCACTCTCCTTGGCGTGCACTTTTTCAAGCCTTATCGCTTCATACCCCTCAAGCACTAGAGGAGTGCTTAGACCACTTCTCTCCTCACAAAGAACGGCTCTTCTCTGCCTCGCTAGAAGTACAAGGTAGATGGTTGTATGAATTGATACAAAAAAAACTCCCCACCTATTTGCCTCATTTTGAGGAGTCTTGGATAAAAAACGGATTGCCATTAAAAACAATTCCGGGCATAGATAGACTATTACCCATGCAAAGCTACTTAGAAAAGTTGAATTACCCTGTTCAAGAGCGAATGAAGTACCGTTGCTATGAAGTGAAAACCAATAGCTCAACTTGGATGGTAATTTGCCACAAAGAGAATGGTACACGAACTTTTTCAAAGAAAGAGACTCTTTCAGACTAAGGAAGGATGCTAGATAGG
>JBOFMR010000068.1:0-2284 GCA_051658485.1 Phocaeicola sp. | reverse complement strand
CCAATGCATTTGCAGAATCATTTAATGCTAAAATCAAAGCTTTTAGGGCAAGCTTAAGAGGAGTAATTGATGTGAAGTTCTTCCTATTTAGGCTAACGAAAATATATGCGTAGTCCCCAGGGTTTATCGGGTGAGCCGTAGTTCGGCTCACCTGATAAAATTAGCCCCAAGCAAAATTGGGTCGATAAAGATTCTTCAGTGAAGATTTGGTGAAGACTATTTTCCATTCTATTCACCATAACCTATTGATAATTAGAGTGTGTGAAGGATTGAAGCATTTTTTGCTCTTTTGTTTAAGTAGAAGAGAGTTTCAGGTTCTCTAAAAGGGTAATAAGCATACTAAAAAATGGATTGGTAAACTTAATTGATTGAAAAACATGGACACAGTTAATGAAATAAATCCTTTTACATCGGCCTTAAGGTTGTGCAAATATTTAGATAAACGTAACCCTGATTGGGATAAACCTTTTGCGGTGCCACTAGCAAACAGTGATGCAGAGATAACGTCTGTTTCTAAAATAAATGCTGCAAAAGAATTAAAAATACTAACCTCGTTTCGCAAGGGAATAGACGATTCTGTTTTTGACGAAATGGAATTACAGAATATACTCAATCTTCCAAGTGGTAAAATCAGGCGTACTGCGGTTATAACAAACAATAGACCAAATCAAAAGAGAAGATGAGAACAGAACTATTCGAGTACATCGAAATATGGTATAATAAGAGAAGAATACATTCTTACCTTAAGAATTTGACTATAGATGAGTTCTGGGATCAATTAAATGATAAAAATATTAAATTATTAAATGTCGCTTAATTAAATGTCCACCAAAAGTTGGCAAGTCCAATCCTTTGGTAGTGGTAGCTTTCCTGGAAATGGTGTTGCTAAAATGACTCCTGAAGAGAAAGAGGTTGCAGCGCTTAACAGATGGTACGCCTTGTTTTACAGATGCTAAAGCGAGCAATTCAAAGCCAGTAATTTTTAATTGGAAATAATCACATATCTATAATCATTTAATTTGAGAGCGCTGCTAATAACTAAGCAGCGCTCTCAAATTGTTTTGTTTGCTCGGCATGGGTGGTGAAACGATAAAAAAAGAGCACAAACGGTTGTTTTTAATTAAATAAACATGTAACTTTGTTTCTTTTTGCAAATACAACCTGTATTGTATAAAGTTTTATTTATGTTTTAAATTATTTGCAGAGAATAACTGGGTACAAACAGACGTACGTATATACCGAGTTTAAAGTAAAAAGTTACTGGATGAGCGACTAAGGTAGTTTATCTAATCTTTTTTGATTTATCAACACTACACATAAAAAATGAGTAAAAAATTTCTTCTTCCCATTGTTGCTCTGGCATTAGCTGCCAGCAGTTGTACCAAACACGATGTAATTGGTCACAACCAAGCAGGATTTGTAGATCCTACTTTAGTAAACTTTAGTGCCTATGCAGGTAAGTCAAGAGCTGCCTCTACTACTGCAGAGACGTTTAAAGATTTTTATGTGTATGGTTACCAAGGTGAATCTACCGATGCTATCGATTGGAAATCAGATAAACCAACTCTTCTGATGGATAATGTAAAAGTCACCAAAACGGGTGATGTATGGGAAGCTGTCTCTCCTACTCCTTGGCCTGCTGAAGGTACACACGTACAGTTCTTTGCCTTTTCACCTGCTGCAAGTGATGCAAGTGGTATCGGCTATGCAAAAGATCAAATTACTCATGAGCCTGTTCTTAGCTTTACAGCGCAAACGAAAGTAGACGAGCAAGTCGATTTGCTTTATGCACAGTCGAAAGAGATGGAAGCAGCTGCTACGGGTACTCATAGCAAGGTGGATTTAACTTTTACCCACGCGTTGACGAAGGTTAAGTTTTCTGCTAAAGTTCAGCCCAACCAAGAGTTGTTTATCAGTGAACTCTCTCTACACAACTTGGGTAGTAAAGGTAGCTTTGCTTATACTACAGGAGAATCGGTAGAGGGGGCTTGGAACACAGACGTAGCTGCAAATGACAGCTTTGCGATTGCACTTTCTGCTAAGGCAGGAGAAGGTATCAAGGAGACGGAAACTGTAGATGTTACTGCGAAGGATGGTGCTACTTTGGTTATTCCACAAGAGCGTACAAAGGTGGATGTTTCTAAGCCAGCACCGGGATTGTTTACAGGGAATACAAAAAACAGCTACATCAAGATGGTCTACTCGTTGAAAAATACAACAATTGGTGATTGGATTGTGGGTAAAGGTTCTGAAGTTGAAAATCAAGTTACAGCTTATATTCCAG
>JBOFMR010000067.1:0-3087 GCA_051658485.1 Phocaeicola sp. | reverse complement strand
CTCCGCTGCCTATCTTCTTTATCACGGTGTTGGTTTGAAACTCGCACTCAACGGCTGCAAGGTTGCCTTGTGTCTGCCATTTTACGGTCATTTGGAATTTATCGCACGTGTATTGAACATCCTCGTACACAATTGAAATTGAATCGCTCATTCTGATAGTTCTCATAGCATCGCATAAATATTCAGGTGCAACAAATGTGAAGTTGTATATCTTCTCGCTCATCTGTTTCTCGGGAAAAAAGAAGCCATCCCTATCTTCTCCCTCTTCATCAAACTTGTAATCGGGTTTACCAATGTCGGCGTTGAGATAAACCACGTTTTTAAACCCGTCTGAATAATCTATGTGACCTCCCTCGTAATAAAGGTTATTTGCATCGCCCCACGTTATTCGAACGCAGTCGTCTACATTGTCTACTATCGTAAAGATATCGCTGTAATACGTACTCTTTCCGTCTGTGATTGTCAGATAGTATCTGCCTAGAGTATTTATCTTCCCCGCAAAGACTTTATCGCAGATGATTAAGTTATACCCTTGGAACTTTAACACTCGAATGTAAAACTTGATATCTTCCGTTATATCCGTTTTCACTTTCCCGTCTTGGGTGAACAGCGCAATCTCTGTTATATCCCCGAAACTGTTTGATGTTTGCAGCTGAAACGTAGGCAATCGGTAGATAGGTGTTATAAGGTCGTATATGTGACCGTATGCGTACTTCTTCTTATAGTCTTGATACTTTATATCATCGTAAAAAGGTAGTACTGATAAGTTGTTATTCTGTGTCATACTTCAATGTTGCTTTATTCATTCCTGAATGTAAATTTACTGATAATTTATCTATCTGCCCATCCCCTAGACTCGTTTTTATTAGCTTAGATGTATCGGGCTCTTTCGTTGAAGGGTATTCTATCTTTTGCACTTTCTTTTTGTCTACCCCTATCGCAAGCGTTTCTTTTTCGTTTATCAAACACTTCTTAGCTGGTAGGTCGTATTTATAGAATTTATCGTGTAAGTACATCCAACTTAAATATCCGTTTTGCGTTTCTACTTTGGTTTCTTCATCTGCCACGAAAGGTAGAGATAGCCCTTGGCAAAATATACCGCTAATCGTTGTTTTGTAGTCTTGAATAACATTTATCGGCTCGTTTGGAAATGCTGCTGCATCTTCTTTAAAGCATACTCCAATCTTTACGCAATCGTTTGGAACTCTAACGGTAGCTTTATTGTGCTTTGCTCTGCCATTCTCTGCACCTCCATAAAAATACCAATAAACGCTATTCTCTATTTTGTTTCCGTTTTTGTCTATTAATATGTAATCCTGCGCACTAAACGCTTCAAATATTAAATATCTCCACCTATAACCAATCTCGCTCTGATTGTATCCTTTTTTAACCTCGCCTTTTTCGTTTATGTATCCGTTGTCAAATTCAGAACCTAGTGAGTTTACTTGGATCGCATTTTCATTGATAGCACCGAATAGGGCAAATCCATCTTTCGAAACCTCTGATGGGCTCATAAGCATAAAGTCAATATCGGTTGTAAATTGAGCTACGTTTACATCTTCTATCTTTCCTGATTGCACATACTTGCTTAAAACCTCAATAGGGAATCCGTTAAAGGTAGGTGATACATTATCCATCCATCCAAATTTGAACCGCTCGGGCATCTCTTGTTTATCAAAGGACCATTGACTTTTACCAAAATCCCACGGTTTGCCATTCTTTGGGTTTTTCATTTTGGTTAGGTCCTCTGCTATCTCGTGCTTATCCGTGTATGAACCTCCGTTTCTGAACCATTCAACGTGCTCTATTTTCAGTTTCCCATCTTCGATAAACCAATAACATCTGAAACAATCACGTAACATATTAAGCAAAGACATTAAAGTAGTGTTTGCTATTGAAGCTGCCTGCTCAACATTTCCGTGTAATACATTACTTTTTTGTGTAAGCATTAATTTAAATGTTTCCTTTGAAATTGGATTTTTGCCATACAAAAACTCTGAATATTCTGTTGTTGCTTCGTGTTTGATGTTTGGCGCAAACTTCTTTAGAATAACATTAATAGAACTAGCGAAGTCGTAGCAATCCTTTATTGTAGCCGTCTGTCTACCGTCTTTATCATAATCAATGTCAAAATCTTTAAGGTCAATCCATAGAGAAGCATAAGCCCAATTGTTTCTTAAAAATGGTACTGCTCCTGAACCTATATTAGATGGATGTTTATAATATAAGTTATCAGGTCTTTTACCGTACTTCGTAGGCTCTTTCGAATATTCACCGCTTATTGATATTTCTAGTTTTTGAGATTGGTCAATACAATATCTGTAATTTGAATTGTTACCCGTTATATCGTCTTGTGGTAGGTTAAACGATTTTACACCCTTGAAATATGGATTATCTAGTAGAATCCTAGACCAAACACGATATAAGTTTGTCCACCCCATATATTGAAATTCAGATTGGTTGTTTCTGAATATTAAGTGTTCTTGTGGTAGTGGGTTGTCAGCTACATATTGGCTCCAAACTATTGAATATGGGTTTGTGTGGCTGTATAAAGAGAATAGATTAAATTCGCTTCCCTCTCTTCTGTCAAATCGAATAAAGTATTTACCATCTACTCTATCATAAAGACCGTTTTTACCTGTGTATGTACCTGCAATATCTAGTGTCGCATCTTCCTCTTCTTCGATTTGTATCTCCGCTAATTGTTCGGACAAATAAAAATGAAACTTATTTCTTAGCTCGTTCTCATCATATACGTTATCGCAAGGCTGTTCCCAATACATACCATTGTTTATGCAGCTTATTGTGTTGTACCCTTGTATATATGTTTGAGCAAGCACCCTCTTACGATATGATACCGAATTAAGTTCAGGCAATAACTCTATAAGATTATATTCTTTCTCTAGCCCTCCAATAACGTCTGTGTAATCATCCAATGGGTCTACTTTCACCGATACCTTTTTGTTGTCTGCATCCCATTCGCAGTCTGTTTTCATAAACTTTCCTTTAAAGTAGGTCGGATTCCACGTAATACCATCGTCTGTGCTTTTGTGGATAAATAAAAAGTACTCGTGATCGAACTCCTTA
>JBOFMR010000066.1:0-12286 GCA_051658485.1 Phocaeicola sp. | reverse complement strand
TCAAGAGCGAATGAAGTACCGTTGCTATGAAGTGAAAACCAATAGCTCAACTTGGATGGTAATTTGCCACAAAGAGAATGGTACACGAACTTTTTCAAAGAAAGAGACTCTTTCAGACTAAGGAAGGATGCTAGATAGGGTCTGCGGAAAAACTCAATGAGTTTCAATTAAGATACCAATATCAACAAAAGTGCCTGTATCTCTAGTATACATTTCTAGCACATTCTCGCATGACAAGGCTCTCAGAAAGATTATCTATCGTTCGTTTAGGATAAGTGCAGTTCCAAAGAAAGCCTACAATCGACCACATGACGTTATGGCTATATTTAATTATTGCTGTCCAGTGAAAAATGGCACGAGCCATTATATCATCTGATAATCAATTCGTTGCTGCGATTCCTTAAAAAGGGTCTTGTCTTTTCATTGGCTAATGATTTTGTAAGAAACTCAACGGAATAGACCTAAATTGAAGCTTATTTACTCTCCAATAGATTCTATTATAGGGTCTACTGAAAAAGTCATTACACCACCATTAAGGTATTAATAATGAAAAGGATTCTATACCATAATTGGGTACACTCTCCCACTATAAGCCTTTAGAAAGTATTCTAAGGCATATTATTTGCATTTACTAGAATAAACAATTCTTTCTAGGAATCCTAAAACTCATCTATAGACAGCTGTGACTCTCTTCATATCTAGTCATGGTGCAAGGTTTTAATCAAGAACATGCAAAAAACCTTGCACTTATGCAATAAAATGAGCCCATATAGTATTATAAATCAACTTATTGTCACTTTTTCAGCAGGCCCTATGCACTATATGGATTTCTACAACTTGTTCAACCATCCTAAACAATAGCGAGAAGCTACTCTAAAAGCAGCCTCTGAAACCCCAATTGAGCCATGCCTATTTGACTAAGGGGGCTTGGAAATATAAAAGGAGCTAGACTACCATTTAGAAGAGTTACAGAGCCGTACTATTTTGACAAAAATGAGTTTTACCGGACAGCAATAATAGAAAAGCGAAACAAGCTAAAAACGAAACAACCCAAAAAAGCAGAGCCCTTAAAAAAACAATTCTCCTTCACACTTTACCACATAGGCAAAGAATGAAAGAGAATTGTGTATAAATCCTCAAAGAAGACCTTTAGGTGCGATCAGCTTTCAACCGATTGGCCATAGCAATAGCCAACTCACGACATTGTGCCTCTTCGCAATCCCGCAAGCTATGCTTCATATTCACAGGATTTCCTATAATTTCAAATTTCAATCGCTCTGTATACTCCTCAATACGTTTAACAGCTGCACTAGCCCAAGTAAAAGAGCCGAAATAACCCATATACCGTCCTTTGATTTCACGAGATGCAATTTTACTAAGCATCGCCTCCATTTCGGGGTACATCTGTGCATTATAAGTTGGGCAGCCAACAATCAATCCTTTGTACTTAAAGATATTTGCCAATATCTCAGAGTGGTGCTCATGCGATACATTGCACAAAACAATGTTTCGAATCCCCTGGTTACTCAACTCCTCAGCTACCACTTCAGCCATCTCAGTCGTATTCCCATACATCGTTCCATAAGCAACAACCACTCCCTCTTCAGCCTCGTAGCGGCTCATTTTATCATAAAGTGCCACAACCCGTGGAATCTCTTCCGTCCAAACAGGACCGTGAGTCGCACAAATCATTTGAATATCAAGCCCTCCCAGTTTCTGCAAAGCCTTTTGAACTGGACTTCCATACTTCCCTACAATATTGGAGTAGTAGCGTATCATCTCATTCCAATAAATATCTGTATTCATTTTTGAGTCAACGACAGCACCATTTAAAGCACCAAAGCAACCAAATGCATCTCCAGAAAAAAGAATTTTATCCGTCTCATCATACGAAACCATCGTTTCTGGCCAGTGTACCATAGGTACCAAAGAGAAGCGAAGTTTGTGATGACCAAGTGCTAAAAAGTCACCCTCACCTACTACATAACGCTCGCCCAACACACCATAAAAGCCTTCAAGCATTTCGAATGTCTTCTTATTACCCACCACAATCATATCGGGATAATACTTCTTAAGCAAACTGATAGAGCCTGAATGGTCAGGTTCCATGTGGTTTATAATAAGGTAGTTAATAGGTCTATCACCAATAACTTTTCGAATCTTCTTTAAAAATAATTCAAAGAAAGCAATATCCACCGTATCTACTAGAGCCACCGTCTCATCATCTATCAAATAAGAGTTGTAAGAGACCCCATAAGGGAGTGGCCAAAGATTTTCGAACAATGCCTTTTCACGGTCATTCACACCTACATAATGTACTTTTCCTTTTATCTTCATTTTCTATCTATTTACAGTTATTGTTATATTGTTTACCCTGCCAAGCATCTCGCTCTCGCATTCGTTTTTTTACCTTATCAGTAAATTCGTGATTTTTCAATCCCCAATCGGGTGCTATTAATAGCTCTTTAGGCGATTGAGAGATAAAGCGTTCTAAAACCATATCGGGACGTAGCTGCTCAATGTAGTCTATTACCAAATCAATGTACTCATCGGCTGTAAAAAGCGAAAAATGGTCCGGATGGTTAGCAAACTGTTTAGCCATCTGCGTCCCTTTAATCAATTGCAGCTGATGCAACTTCAACGTAGTAAGAGGCAGTGTAGAAAGATAGTTCGCTTGCTCCATCAACTCTCTCTTAGTCTCACCAGGCAATCCCAAAATAATATGACCACCCACTTTTATACCTCGGGCAGCAGTGCGTAAAATTGCCTCTTTAGATACCTCAAAAGTATGACCTCTATTAATTTGCTTCAGTGTCTCATCATTCGTGCTCTCTATTCCATACTCCACAAGCAAAAAGGTACGTCTGTTTAACTCTTCCAAATAATCAAGTAGTTCATCAGGCATACAGTCAGGGCGTGTACCAATAACCAATCCTACTACTCCAGGCAGTTGCAAAGCCTCTTCATATTTTTGCTTCAATGAATGCAACTCTCCATACGTATTTGTATAGGCCTGAAAATAGGCCAAATATTTCATGTTTGGATATTTACGCGCAAAGAATCCTTTTCCCTCCTCCAACTGTTCCGTTACTGTCTTCTCCGTATGGCAATAAGCTGGATTAAAAGTTTGATTGTTGCAATAGGTGCATCCCCCTACTCCCACCGACCCGTCTCGATTGGGACAGGTAAAGCCGGCATTGATTGAAATTTTCTGCACCTTGAATGGAAAATATTCCAACAAGAAAGAAGATAAATCTCGATAACGAAGTGTACTATTCATTCGATCTATTTTAGAAATACAAATTTAAATAAAAAAACTCGACTAATTACCCTACTCAAATTAAAAACGTTCCTATTGTTTTATAAAAGGAAAGAGACAACTTTCAAACTAAAAATTCTAACTTTGTAGCACTTAATAATAGAAACACCCACATATTTTATGAAGAAATTTACTCTACTCCTTTTTTTCTTAGCAGGCACATTCTGTGCAACAGCTCAAAAAGTGACTTTGAAAGAGGTAGCTCAATCAGCTTACCGCGCAGAAGGTATACGAGGCGTAAAACCGATGCTTGATGGAGAGCACTATACGCAGATGAGTTCCGACGGCAAACGAATTGTAAAATATTCCTTCAAGACAGGTCAGGAGGTTGCCACTCTCTTTGATGTAACGACGGCGCGAAACGTTTCACTGAAAAAATTTGACGACTATTCATTTTCACCCAACGAATCACTTATTTTGATTCAAACAGATACAAAGCCGATTTACAGACATTCGTTTACAGCCACGCACTACATTTACAATGTACGAAACAGAACTCTAGAAGCCCTTTCAGAGAATGGTCCCCAACAAGTTCCACTTTTCTCTCCAGATAATAATCAAATTGCCTTTGTACGTGACAATAATATCTATCTCGTAAAATTGCTTTTTGGAAACAGTGAATCACAAGTAACCACTGATGGGAAGTTTAACGAAATTCTAAACGGTATCCCTGACTGGGTCTATGAAGAGGAATTTGCATTTAATCGCGCTTTCGACTTTAGCGCAGATAGCAAAATGATAGCCTACATTCGCTTTGACGAGAGCAAACTGCCTTCATATTCATTCACTCTCTACAAAGGAAGAAACCCTTCACGCGAAGAATATGCAACCTATCCTGGCGAATATAGCTACAAATACCCAATGGCAGGAGTTCAGAACTCAGAGGTGTCGGTTCACTCTTTTGACATAAAAAGCAAGGTCACTCGAAAAATAGATTTACAACTAGAGAAAGATAGTTATATCCCTCGCATTTATTTCACAAAAGATGAAGAGTCATTAGCTATTGCCACACTCAACCGCCATCAGAACCGATATGATTTATATATAGCCAATCCACGCACAACTCTTTGCAAGCTAATCGTGCGAGATGAAGCACCTCAATACATCAAAGAAGAGGCCTATTCAAACGTCACATTCTATGCCAACCATTTTGTAACAATGAGCGAGAAGGATGGATACAACCACCTCTATCTATATACAAATGGAGGGAATTTGGTAAAACAAATCACAAGTGGCCCATTTGAGGTGAAGAGCTTCTTAGGGTGGGACGAAGCTGCCAACACCTTCTATTATGAGAGTAATGAAGAGAGTCCGCTTCGTACAGCCATTTATAAAATAGATGGTAAGGGGAAAAAGAGCAAATTATCTAACAATGTAGGAAGCAACAAGGCGCTATTTAGTACCAACATGAAGCACTACATGAATATATTTTCCAACATTCAAACCCCTCCTGTTATTACATTGAATGATAACAATGGGAAAATAGTGACCACACTGATTGACAATGAAAAGTTAAAGGAGAAATTAGCCTCTAGACAACTTGCTAGTAAAGAGTTCTTCACCTTTACCACTCCTGAGGGAATCGAACTGAATGGATGGATCATGAAACCAGCTAATTTCTCATCAACCAAAAAATACCCCGTTATTATGTATCAATACAGTGGACCTGGTTCACAACAGGTTCTCGATAAATGGGGAATAGGCTCACGCAGAGATGGCGGTATGTTTGAATCATACCTAGCTGATTTAGGATACATCACTGTTTGCGTAGATGGACGTGGCACAGGTGGCCGAGGTGCTGAATTCGAAAAATGCACCTATCTCCAGTTAGGGTTGAAAGAGTCTAAAGATCAAGTATACGCAGCCAACTACTTAGCTAAACTCCCTTACATAGATGGAAAACACATCGGGATTTGGGGATGGAGCTATGGTGGATACAACACTCTCATGTCGATGAGTGAAGGAACAGCTATCTTTAAAGCAGGTGTAGCCGTTGCAGCACCTACAGATTGGCGTTTTTATGACACCGTTTATACCGAGCGTTTTATGCGTACACCCAAAGAAAACATGGAGGGATACGAAGCCACTTCTGCCATAAACCGAGCTAATAAGTTAGAAGGAGATCTATTGCTTATACACGGAACAGCCGATGACAATGTACACCTACGTAATTTGATGGAGTATAGCGAGGCATTGGTAGAAGCCGATAAACAATTCGATATGCAAATATATACCAACCGTAATCATGGAATTTCTGGAGGGAATACCACTTATCACCTTTTAAACCGTGTGGTAAAGCATTTCCAATCGCACCTAAAATAGAAGAAAGAGCGATCTCTATGGAACCTAATTTAAAATCCTCCCCACGGAGCAACATGACTCCTGTGGGGAAGATTCTTTTCCTATTTATCCTGTCAACAGACGACCTTACGACTAAGAAAAAGATGGCATGATTAAAAAAGCCAGAGTGCCTTAAAGCACTTATAACAACGACTATTGCGATTATCATACCATTCTAAAAGGTATTATTAACACATCAGAAATAAAACATCTCACCTACTCCTTTGTTATACATACAAACAAAGAAGACTAACTGTTCAACGAAATAAAAACATGCTAAGATTTATAAGATATAAAGAGTTAGTCATAACATTGGGACTACTTCCCATTTTGATTTGCACTGTTGGATGTCTCCTGTTTGCAGGACCTTATGTACTCTACATATGTAGTCTATTGAGTTTTCTCTATTTCTTTGGTAAACACTACAGGAAAGAAGTCCCGCACAGCAACCTAATATTGTTTCAGAGTTCTCTTTCTCTTCTTATTTGCACATTTATCAAGCTCACTCCAACCAGTTGGCTACTTCCTGAGAATTCAATAGCCATTACGCTTGAAATACTTATTTTATGCCTCTCTATTCTCTTTCTTGCTTTCCCGCACTTCTATGAAAAAATCAGCAAATCCTTTTATCCAAAAGATTCAGTGCTCAACCGATGGGCTTGTATCAGCATCATTAGCTCCTGCACATTACACATTGCAATAAGTTTCTTTATCGAGCTCTTTTATTCACCTAGCTCAGAGCCTATCAACTTTTTTTTATTACAGGTGGCTCCCACATTTGTCATATTAATAAGCATTCTACTCAATTATCTGGTAGTCATTGCTGTTGGTGAAAATACAAAAAAGAGAGTCAACGTGCGCATAGCCCCTATCTGCAATGGGAAAATCTATCTCTTACCCACAGCAAACAGATCCTCACGTGAAGAGTCTTACTTGGATCTTCCTATTAATGAATTTCTCGCCATTCGTATGAAAGAGGTTAGTAGATGTGCAGATAATATATGCTTAAAATACCAGAAAGAGTTGCTCAATACACCTCTGCCGCGTTTTAATCTAAAATACACAAATAAGGAGAGTCTTGTTTTGCTCTATATTCTTCCATTAAAGAGTGAAAAGCAAATCAACTTCAGAGGTGGACTATTTGTAGAGCCCAAAGACATTCTAACAAATCCTCAAAAATACAGCCCCATCTTGGTAGAGGAGGCTGGACATTTAGAAACAACCACAGAGATGTGGAAGCTATTTGGCTAAGAGAAGTAATAAGCAATCTCTATTTACTCTCGTGAAAAGGTTACTTGTAGATCAGAAAAATTGAGGGTATCTTAGATAAATCAGGTAATTTACCTTGCCACTCTTTAATCGTTTTCGTCTGAATAAATTCATCCTCACACGTTATATTAGAAGCAATACAGAGACGAGTCTGCGGACGACAACTCTTTACAATATCCTCTATCATCTTATTGTTTCGATAGGGTGTTTCGATAAAAAGCTGTGTTTGATCTTCAGCATACATACGTTGCTCCAATACCTTTATGCGTTTTACACGCTCCACAGAGTCAACGGGTAAGTAGCCATGAAAAGCAAAACTCTGACCATTAAATCCAGAAGCCATAACTGACAGAATAATAGAAGAGGGGCCTACCAAGGGAATCACCTTTAGAGCAGATTGCTGTGCAATAGCTACTACATCCGCACCCGGATCAGCTACGGCTGGACAACCAGCTTCGGATAGAACACCCATGGGCATACCCGCTTTTAAAGGCTTTAGGTAACCCGACAACTCCTCAGGAGAGGTATGTTTGTTAAGAGGATAAAAAGTAAGTTCATCGATATTTATCGTACGTTCTACCCGTTTTAGGAAGCGGCGTGCTGACCGAACATCTTCCACAATAAAATGCTTAATCGCAACTATAATCTCTTTATTATGTGCAGGTAAGACTTGATCAATAGGTGTATCACCCAAAGTGACGGGCAACAAATACAGTGCAATCTCCATTACTTCTATAATTAAGGATTAAAGTTCAAATCAGTTAGGATTTCCCTATGATTTTGCATCTCCAATAAATCAGTAAATGATACCTCTTTATGCTTTTTCATATAGGCATCTACAATTAACATCCCCATCCAAATACCAACGGTCATAGGAGCATCATTTTGCAAAATGGGATAAATCGGTTCTCGGTGTGTGTAACCATAAATAATACGAGTATCAGTCGACTCAAGATGTTTTTTCTGTAACATCGTATTCCACAAAATGTGTTTGTTCTTTCGACACCACTCTATCTCCTTTTCATCATAATCTAAGATCTTCTCCATCACATCATAATCAAGAAGTTTGGAGGCAACCCAGTTTATTTTCCCATACATAATCATAACATCCAACAGAGTCACTCGTGGCATCCATGCAGTAGGGTATTCACTCATCAAATAGTAAGTAATACAGTCAGGCGCAATGCGATCTGGCTTCATACTGTGCCTTTGATGTTCATAATAGAAGCGTTTATACAAAGGATATTCACTGCCCATGTATTTATCAATACTAAATCCCACCATCGTGTCAGCAACGACCACTGACTCATTCAATGCTGAGAACTGTGCATAGAAACGCGGGATTGTCAAATCAGGCATTTCTTCTCGCATATTATCCACTGCCGTATTAAATATCTCCTCCAGCCAATCTAAGTCTCTAAACTGTCCCTCAGCATCTGCGAAAAGTTTCAAAAGCGTAGTATCCTGAAAGTAATCATACATACGTTCATTGATTTTATCGCTATTTACCTCGCCAATAGCCAAAACATCCTCGATCATCAACTTAGTTGTTCGTGGAAATTCTGTACTCATCCGCTGAATTGCAGTAAAACTGTTAGCCGTAATAAATTCATACTGCAGGCGGTCATACCGATGTACTATTATACTACTAGAGCTAGCATGACTCACCTTTCCCCCACCTGATAGGCAAGAGAAAAGAGAGACTATGCTCACTATTAGAAGTACAATTCGTTTATACACGTTTATCCGTAGATTATTTTACCATCTTCATCCATGTACTCTTCCAACCCTTTTTCATAAGTTGCCATAGCACGCAAACTCATACCTACACTTGAGAAACCTCCATCGTGCATCAAGTTTTGCATTGTTACCTTACGGGTTAAGTCAGAGAACATTACCATACAGTAGTCAGCACATTCGTCAGCTGATGCGTTACCAAGTGGAGACATACGATTAGAAAAATCGAATAATTTATCCATACCTTTCACACCCGAACCAGCAGTAGTCATCGTAGGCGATTGTGAAATCGTATTTACACGTACTTTACTTTCACGTCCGTATATATAACCAAAGCTGCGAGCGATTGATTCTAGCAACGATTTAGCGTCAGCCATATCATTATATCCGTAGAATGTACGTTGTGCTGCCACATAGCTCAAAGCTAAAATAGAACCCTCTTCAGAAATAGCATTTAACTTCTTAGCTACTTGAATCATTTTGTGGAATGAAACAGCAGAGATATCAAGTGTTTTTTCTAACATTCCATAATCTAAATCATCATAAGTGCGTTTCTTACGCACATTAGGTGACATACCAATAGAGTGCAATACAAAATCAATTTTACCACCCAACACTTCCATAGAACGTTTGAAAACATTTTCCAAATCTTCCACACTTGTTGCATCAGCAGCAATGACTTCGCAATTCAATTTTTCTGACAAAGCCGAAACCTCACCCATGCGAACGGCAACTGGAGTATTCGATAGTGTGATAACCGCACCCTCTTCAACAGCTCTTTCAGCCACCTTCCAAGCGATAGATTGATCATTCAATGCACCAAATATTATTCCTCTTTTTCCTTTCAATAAATTGTAACTCATACCTTCTATAATTATTTATTTAAAGCTGCAAATATAAAAACAAAATATGAATTAGTATGTAATCTTCCATATAAATGAGAGAATAAGCCTCTTTTACTCTCAAAACAAGAGATTACACCTCTATCGAAAAACATTTCACCCCATTTTTTCAATAAAGGCCACTACAGAGTAGTGGCCAATAGAGAGGTAAAATCGTATAAAAAGAAACTATTCAACGGGGCTTTCTCCATATTTATTTGCCTCAAGGTTACCGGCTGTACATTCAAGTACCAACAACCAAATCCCACCAATAAGAGGAATCAATGAAATCAAAATCATCCAGCCACTTTTGCCTACATCATGTAAACGCCTTACTGAAACAGCCAGTGTAGGAATAAATAGAGCCAAACCATAAAGCGTATAGATAAATCCATAAAGCTCCCCAGGAAATGTAAAGCCTAGCATATAATCCACAGCCATAGCTGCACATGAAAATAACGCATTAAATAACACAAACATCCAATACTCTTGTCTAGATGCTCTACCATTGAATTGGGCATAGTTGTTCACCACTTTTAAATACCACTTCATATCATTTCATATTAAGGTGAGGGGCTAAATTCAATAAAATAGATTTTTGCTAAACCCCGATATAGCAAAAGCCAGACTCTTTATATATAAGCCTACATAAAGAAAGAGTTCCATCTTAAATTATGTAGGCTGCATTATTTCTAATTCAAAGAGTGCTTCATTATAAGTTAAGCGCACACTATCTCTTAATCATTCGAGCCACCTCTCCAATCCAAAGAACAAACGATGTACCAACGGTTATCAATATCCAATCTTGAAGCGTAATGGGCACAACATTAAACATCGTCCCACCAAACTGAACAATCAGGTATTGCCCTCCAACAATAAGAAGCGCTACAACACCAAAACCTTTCATCACTTCGGACATTCCACTAAAAGCACTTTTTCCTGTATTAAATGCTTTGGCATTGAACATGTTCCAAAACTGAAGCATCACAAAAATAGTAAAGAACAAAGAGAGCTCATAAGGAGTCAATCCATTTTCCACTTTTGCAAAATTGAAAAAGTTAGAAGCAAACTCTACTAAAGAGAAGTCAGCCAATGAAGTAATCTCAACGTGCTTGAAGTACTGAACCAAACCAAAGAGTAACACGACAAAGAAAAGACCCACTCCAACGATTAATTTTGCCATTTGAGACGAGATAATATGGTCTTTGTTATTTCTTGGCCTATCCTGCATAACCCTCTCGCTCGGTGGCAAAGAGGCCAAAGCCAATGCAGCAAAAGTATCCATAATCAAATTCACCCACAACATTTGTGTTACCGTAAGAGGAGATTCTGTACCCAAGAATGAACCAATCAAAACAATCAAACAAGCAGCTACATTGATTGTCATCTGGAACAAGATAAAGCGTTGAATATTCTGATACAACGAACGTCCCCACATCACGGCTCTTGTTATACTATTGAAAGAGTTATCCAAAATGGTTATGGCACTTGCCTCTTTTGCCACTTGCGTACCATCTCCCATCGACAATCCTACTTGAGCGGCCTTCAAGGCAGGTGCATCGTTGGTGCCATCACCTGTCACCGCAACAACTTCACCTTTTTTTTGCAAAGCTTCCACCAAACGCTTCTTATCCATAGGACGTGCTCTTGAGATGATTTTCAAGTCAAGTACTCTATCCAACAACTCTTGATCAGACAATTCAGCAAATTCAACTCCAGTGATGTGATTTACATCTCCATCTTGTTCACTCCAAAGTCCTATTTGACGGCCAATCTCTTTTGCCGTTCCTGGTGTATCCCCTGTTACTATTTTCACCTTAATACCAGCACTCATACAGTCTGCAATAGCTGCTGGAACCTCTTCACGAATTGGGTCAGAGATTGCAACCACCCCCATAAACGTCAAATCAGTCAATATTATTTTACCATCTTTAAATACAGAAGAAGCCTCATCCAACACTTTATAAGCAAATCCCAACGTACGCATTGCCTGATTTTGATAAGCCAATAGCTGTTTATCCAAGCTCTCTTTATAACCACTACTTGGCTCTAACACCCCATTCATTTCAATGGTAGAGGTAAGTCCATATACGATTTCAGGCGCCCCTTTAACATACAATATAGTCTTACCTACAGCGTCAGACTGAACAACAGTAGCCATATACTTTCGCTCAGTCGAGAAGGTTAATTGGTCAACAATCGTAGCCGCCTCACGGATGGGCAGATAATTTACTCCTTGTTCATGCAACCAAAGCAAAAGAGCAGCTTCCGTAGGGTTACCCAATGTTTTTATCTTTGAAGTATCAGAATAATCTAAGAACGCAGTAGAGTTTATAGAAAAATTCTCTTTAATCATCTCACTGGTAATGTCATCGTGCAATTTACCTTCCTTAAGTGAATAAAATTTAGTTTCATACACCTTCATTTGGTTTTGGGTCAGTGTGCCTGTTTTATCTGTACAGATAACAGTAGCTGCCCCCATCGTTTCACACGCGTGCATCTGACGAACCAAATTGTTTGTAGACAACATCTTTTTCATACTAAGAGCAAGACTTAATGTCACACTCATAGGTAATCCTTCGGGCACTGCAACTACAATAACTGTTACCGCAATCATGATTGTATTCAACACATAACCACCTATAGTCACCCAATCAAATCCCGCGCTCAAATCTAAATTAAAGAAATAGAGTGCGATGCGTGTAATCACAATAACAGCAGCTATAATGTAACTTGCATT
>JBOFMR010000065.1:0-7821 GCA_051658485.1 Phocaeicola sp. | reverse complement strand
ACTCAACTTTCGTAATCGTGAATCGTGTCAATATATCGGCAGGTAAAACAACCTGAGCTAAAAGTAGTAATCCGTGTGTATCCATGCAGCAAAGATAATAATTTTAAAAGGAATCCCCAGGGTTTATCGGGTGAGCCCGGTAAGAGTTGTTATTGGCGACCTCTAAGCAAACAGATAGAGATATCTTTCACCGCTCTTAGCGGAGTGAAAGATATCTCTATCCGTTTTTATAATCTTCGATATAACAATCGATTGAAATCTATGTAGCCCGTTCTAGAGGCACTCGATTGTATCTCTTTAATCTATGGATAGGGTTTCCCACTGTTTGCAGTAGATATATATCCTAATACGATGTAACAATCACTGTTGGCTAACTTACGAGCATATAAAAGAGCTTCGTGACCTCTCTTTATCTTAACAAATCGACTAAATAGCTTAGTCGTATGCCAATATAGTTTCCGGCTGATCGTCCAAAGACATCTTTTTTGGTATCTCCATAAATATTTCCTAGCCCAAAGTAGTATCGTCCCTCTAGTAAGAAGTGACCGACTTTGGTACTTAACTCCAATCCAGCACCACCTAAAATACCATATTCAACCTTTTTCTCAACCTTTTTTCCATAGGTATTCTGGTTAATTTCTGGTTGGCTGCTTGGATTAAATCCTGCTGTCCAATGCTCTTTTTCATGGATAAGAAATCCGAATGATGGACCCATGTTGACGAAAAATCGCAACCCTTTTGTGTATGAGTCTTTACCAAATGCGAGATGTGCCAATAGTGGAACCTCTATATAATTTAGGCTTCTGCTATAGTATTCACCCGTTTCTTCATGAGGTTTCTCTTTCCATCCCCTTCCCGAGTAGTTTACCTCTGCCTGTATACCACATAGCATTTTAAAATACTTTTCAGAAATGTAGCGTACTGTAAATCCAGCGGAGGGTGCTATAAAAAGCTGTTGTTCGATGGAGGGATGGAAACTAACTGAGTTTAGATTTATTCCACCACTGACACCAATGGCAACATTTCTTCGCTCATCATCTAGTTGTGCAGCAGCTTGCTGAATGCTAAAAAAAGCAAGAGCGAATAGTCCTACAAGTAACCTTTTATTCATTATTCAAAGTTCAATTTTACGAGTTCGTAATTTTTTGTAAAGTGGACAAAGAACACTTTACGATTGATGAAACCACCCCAATTGTTTACTCGTTCAAATTTAAATCCTGTTTGAATTGGAGTCATTTCGATGTTATTCATTTTGTTCTCTATATCTCCTCCATATCTAGCGAGTCCTTTTAGGAAATAGTAGGCTGTATCAAATCCCAGCATGCCATATTTAGGAAATGTATTCGACATATCTTTGCTATACATACGGCGATAACTTCGTGAGAAATTTACAGCTTCAGGGAAAAGTGTATTGGTGTAAAAAGAGGTATAGAAGTAGGTGTCTAGCTCATAGAAGCTAGCCAAATAGTCATTTGTATAGGTCTGCCATTCAGGGTAGCCAAAGAGTTTTACCCTATTCTCTGGAGATTCTCTAGAGGCAACAATCAGTTGTGGCACAATTTTAGTCAGTGCAGAATTTGTTCCCGAGGTAGGTATGAAGATATTATCCAATACCTGACTCATCTGCTCCTTCAATCGTTCGGGTTGAATTTGATCTCCCTTTAACTCCTTGAAAGGTATTTGTTTGTTTTTAAGCTCCTCTTTAAGTCCCTTAATGAACTCTATTTTCTCTATGTCTCCATCACCTGTTTCCAAGAAGATGACCTGTGCATCTGCTCCAAATTTTCGTATAAAGTGGTCATATACCTCTGAATAAAGGTAAGATTGGGGTGTTTTTACTTGAAAAATAGCTGGGTTATTAAAGACCTCATCCCCTTTTGATGAGAAGGGAACAACTAGGCGTATTCCATGCTTTTGGGCAAAGCTTCCTGCCTCTTTTACTTGCTCGCTGTGTGCAGGGCCAAAAATAACATCTACCTTCTTTAATTCCTCTTTAGCGAGTACTTTTTGAAGTGACTCCACGGTATTTCCAGTATCATATGCATACAAATCCATCGATACTCCCGATCGTTTTAAACTATCAACAGCCAATAAGAATCCTTCATAATACTCTACCATGCGGCTCTGCTCTTCACGGTTTTTTCCATCTACCATAAAGGGGAGTAATACGGCTGCTTTTATAGTACCAATTGACTCGATTCTTTTTTTGCTAGTTCGGAAAAGCTCTTCATTTGATACAGGTTTCTCCTTTTCTGTATTTACTGTTGGCTTAGCTGATGATTGGTAGGGGATGGCAAGAAACTTACCGCGTTTTAGCTTCTCCGTTCTTAACTCTGGATTGGCATTTATCAACTCCTCTTCAGTTAGTCCATACATGCGACTGATGCTGTAGATTGTCTCTTTTCTTTCTACTTTATGCATGTCTCTAAACTTAGAGTGGTTAGGCTCATTGTTAGCCTCTGTTGGCGCAGGTGTAGTGACGAGTGAATCGGGTTGTGTAGGGATGACTATCACCTGACCTATCCGAAAATTCTCTGCACTCAGCCCAGGATTGGCTTCGCAAATCTCAGCTGCCGATTTGTTGTATTGTCTGGTCAGCTTGTAAAGCGTGTCACCAGCTCCAATCGTGTGGAAAATAGAGTGATTTTTTTCTGTTTTAAGTTGCGGTATTTTGAGAGAACCTCCTGCTTTAATTAAAGTCTCACTTCCTGGGTTTAGTTGAATAATATCCCCCGTAGAAAGACCATACATACTAGCAATCGAGTAGAGGCTTTGCCCTTTGGTTATGGTGTGTAGAAAGTAGCTTCCGGGCTCTGTTTGCGCCATCGCTCCTAAGGTTGTTGCTGACAGTGCAGCAGCCAAAAAGACTGTTTTGATAAACTTCATGGTTAATACCTAGTTTGATATGAATAGACAAAAGTACAAAAAAAACTCGATACGCTGCATAAACCACCCCTATTAGCAAATATTAATCTCTCTTTTGGGGCACAAATTCGTATGGAAATCGTAATTTTGTGACCTATAAATAGCTATTCCTACTTACTGCATAGCTGTTGCTAAAGTTCATAGAAGCATAATATGATTGAGAAAAAAGAGACTATTCAGGTATATGGTGCCCGTGTGCACAATCTGAAAAATATAGATGTAGAGATTCCAAGAAATAGCTTAACCGTTATAACTGGGCTTAGTGGAAGTGGTAAATCATCTTTGGCCTTCGACACAATCTTTGCTGAGGGGCAGCGCCGATACATCGAAACCTTTTCGGCTTATGCTCGTAATTTCTTAGGAGGAATGGAACGTCCAGATGTAGACAAGATAACTGGATTAAGCCCCGTTATCTCTATTGAACAGAAGACAACGAATAAAAATCCACGCTCTACAGTAGGTACTACCACTGAAATATATGACTATTTGCGCTTGCTCTTTGCACGTGCTGGAACAGCTTACTCTTACTACTCAGGCGAGAAAATGGTGAAGTATACCGAAGAGAAGATTATCGAACTCATTTTGCAGGAGTACCGTGGAAAGCGTATTTACCTATTGGCTCCCTTGGTTCGAACTCGCAAGGGGCACTACAAGGAGCTTTTTGAACAGGTAAGTAAGAAAGGCTATTTGAATGTGCGGGTAGATGGAGAGATTCGCGAAATTGTACACGGCATGAAATTGGATCGATACAAAAACCATGATATTGAAGTGGTGATTGACAAACTTATCGTATCTGATAAAGAGGAGACACGATTGAAGCAGAGTGTAGCCATTGCGATGAAACAAGGTGATGGACTTTTAATGGTTGTAGATAAACAGACTGAAAGCAGCCGTCACTATAGCAAGCGGTTGATGTGTCCTGTAACGGGCTTGGCCTACAAAGAACCGGCTCCGCACAACTTCTCTTTCAACTCTCCCCAAGGAGCCTGTTCACGTTGCAAAGGGTTGGGATATGTAAACCTTATTGATGTGGATAAGGTTATTCCAGATCGTTCGCTCTCGATCTATGAAGGGGCTATTGCTGCATTGGGAAAATATAAGAATAGTATGATTTTTTGGCAGTTAGAGGCGTTGTTAGGGAAGCACGAAGCAACGTTAAAAACTCCCGTAAAGGATTTGCCTGAAGAGGCAGTTGACGAAGTCTTGAATGGATCGGACGAGCGGATTAAAATCAAAGCTTCGTTGGTTCAAACCTCTTCTGACTACTTTGTCACTTTCGAAGGAATAGTAAAATACATTCAGCAGGTCCAAGAAAATGAAAGCTCGGCTGTGGCTCAAAAATGGGTTGATCAATTCGCTCATACAGCTACCTGTCCGCTTTGTAATGGAGCTCGCTTGAATAAAGAGTCGTTGCACTTTCGCATACATGACAAAAATATATACGAACTCTCCTGCATGGATATTAATGAGCTGCATAGTTGGTTGATGCAGGTTGATGCTTTTCTAGAGGAGAAACAACGGATGATTGCCACTGAGATATTGAAAGAGATCCGTACCCGTTTGCAATTCTTGCTCGATGTAGGGTTGGAGTATCTTTCGCTTAATCGAACTTCGGTCTCTCTATCGGGAGGAGAAAGTCAACGCATTCGTCTTGCCACACAAATAGGTTCTCAGTTGGTAAATGTGCTCTATATACTTGATGAGCCTAGCATTGGGCTGCACCAGCGTGACAATGTACGTCTGATTGATTCGCTCAAAAAACTACGTGATATAGGTAACTCTGTAATTGTAGTAGAGCATGATAAAGATATGATGCTAGCTGCCGATTATGTAATCGATATGGGCCCTAAAGCGGGTAGGCTAGGGGGTGAGGTGGTTTTTGCAGGCACTCCTAAGGAGATGTTGCAAAAGGAGACTCTTACTGCCGGCTATCTGACAGGTAAAACGACCTTCGACATCCCTGCTCAGCGAAGAGTAGGGAATGGCCATTCGCTGCTGTTGAAGGGAGCTCGGGGAAACAACCTCAGAGGAGTCGATGTCTCTTTCCCATTGGGCAAACTGATTTGCGTGACAGGGGTATCGGGTAGTGGGAAATCGACTCTGATAAACGATACGTTGCAACCTATACTCTCAAAACATTTTTATCGTTCTCTGCAAGAGCCGTTGCCCTACGATACGCTGGAGGGAATAGAGCATATTGATAAAGTGGTAAACGTTGATCAATCTCCCTTGGGGAGGACACCACGCTCCAATCCTGCCACCTATACAGGGGTCTTTTCGGATATACGTGCTCTTTTTGTCAATCTACCTGAGGCGAAGATAAGAGGATATAAGCCTGGACGCTTCTCCTTTAATGTATCTGGCGGGCGGTGTGAAACCTGCAAAGGGAATGGCTATAAAACCATAGAGATGAATTTCTTGCCTGATGTATTGGTTCCTTGTGAAACGTGTCACGGCAAGCGTTACAATCGCGAAACATTAGAGGTACGCTTTAAAGGGAAATCGATAGCCGATGTGCTTGATATGACCATTAACCGTGCTGTGGAGTTTTTTGAGAATGTACCGCAGGTGTTGCATAAGATAAGAGTTTTGCAAGAGGTTGGGTTGGGCTATATAAAATTGGGACAGCCCTCTACAACGTTGTCTGGTGGTGAAAGCCAACGGGTGAAGTTAGGCACAGAACTAGCTAAACGTGATACTGGTAAAACGCTTTATATATTGGATGAGCCTACTACAGGTTTGCACTTTGAAGATATTCGGGTGTTGATGGGTGTCTTGAATAAACTTGTAGATAAAGGGAATACGGTGCTTGTAATAGAGCACAACCTTGATGTTATTAAGATGGCTGATTACCTTATTGATATGGGGCCTGAAGGGGGTCGTGGTGGTGGAGAGCTGCTTGCTACTGGTACACCCGAGGAGGTTGCTATGGTTAAGAAGGGATATACGCCTCACTTTGTGGCTAAAGAACTGATGGAGTGTCAGCCGTTCATAAATAAAAAGATATAGTAAAGAGTGAAAAAAAATGGAATTGCTTTGTTTTTCAAAAATAACCGCTAACTTTGTACTTCCTATAACGGAAATGTTGATTCGCTAGCTCAGCTGGTAGAGCACAACACTTTTAATGTTGGGGTCCTGGGTTCGAGCCCCAGGCGGATCACTTAAGAAACAGGAGTTCATTTGAACTCCTGTTTTTGTTTTGTATCAAATGGCTGCTAATACTCGGCTTGTAGGGATGAGAGATACCCATAAGAATGAGCAGCTGAAAAAGTACATTGATTCCTTCCTCTTTCAAACCTTTACAAGTATGGCTTTCTTTGATGCCAAAACGTTTGCCTACAAACAACATGTGGTTGACATAGAGGGTAAAGACTACATTTGGTAGCAGACGAATAAAAAACGGAGTGTTATTACAGTCTATTGCATTTTTTTTCTATTTTTGCAAGAATATAATCCTTAAGAATTTATTCACTTAATTAAATAATAAAGCAGTATGATGACGGATTTAGAGCAGCAGTACTTAAATCTTGCTGTAATAGAGCTGAAAAAGTACAATGAAATTAGTGAAATACTAGGGACTAGTATGAATGAGGTATCAAAGTATTGGGAGCAACTGAAAACTCAAAGAGAACAGCTCTCAGCTATAAGAAAGATATGGAAATCCAAGTATGATAATCCTAAAACAACTGAAACCTTTTGGGAGTTTAAAGAATGGTTCGATACTGTCGAAAAAAAAAGTTTTTACTGTGGCATCACGGAAAATCAAATAGATGAATTGTTTGTAAAAGACAATAAACTCACTAAACGTAATCGTGGAAGGAAATTGGAAATAGAACGATTATCCCAAATGAACCATACTCAAAAACGGACAATCTTGTACTATCATGCTATTGGTGTAATAATGCAAAAACTGATACCTTCTCAGCAGAAGAATTTAAGGAAATAGGGACAGTAATTGGAAAAATTTGGAATAAGCGGTTGTCAGAATAACTGCAAAAATAATGAGAGTTCGAGAAATAGTTTATTGATGATTTAATACGTTATAATAATGATAAGATTTATAAAAATAGCCCTAGTAATTTCAATTAGTATTTTACTCTTTTCATGCAATTCAAAGCCGAATATAAAAGGATATTTCATAAAGGTAAAAGGAGATGAACGAGGAACTTCCCTAAATGCATTTGATATGACATTAGTGGATAAGATAACTTTCGGAGAGAAAACCTGTCAATATTCTTATCTTGGAATTATGATGAGTGGAGAGTACATCATTGATAAAAATTATGTCTATATAAATGCAGGCGGTTTATTAGGTACATTATCTATGGAAATAATTGACGAACAGACTTTAGAAGGAAAAGGATTGGCTTTTGGAACTTTTAAAAAGAAATAAACCTTTAAGACGATTGTTAAAAGATCGTGGTATGTAGATTTTGCCCCTTGATTCTCCCTCTAAATGAAGCTAAAAGACCATCTAAATAAATAATGTGATCTGTGATGAAAAATATCAGTTTAGTATATTTATCTCCTTGGTTAAAAGATAGTTCCCTTGGTTTCTTTAATAGGTTTACTACGTATTAGATGAATATTGGACTTGCCAACTTTTGGTGGATATTTAATTAAGCGGCATTTAACAATTTAGTATTTTTGTCACTTAATTGATTCCAGAACTCTGGACTAACACATTCGTAGAATGAGGAAATAGAAAGAGCAGCACAGGTTGGGTGTGTAGTGTTCTGAGGAAGCTCAATATATTTTTTTATTACTGTCCGATAAAACTTAATGCCTTTAGAAAATCACTTGATTTTCCTATATATAGAATCTATTGGAGAGTAAATAAGCTTCAATTTAGGTCTATTCCGTTGAGTTTCTTACAAAATCATTAGCCAATGAAAA
>JBOFMR010000064.1:0-44274 GCA_051658485.1 Phocaeicola sp. | reverse complement strand
TTTTACAATAGTATCCCCCTTCAATAGAAGGAACTAGATTGTTTTTATTAGAGGAGGATCTCTCTTAGTATCTCCATAGAGTAGCTTTAATAGCTATTCTATGGAGATACTTTTAAAAGGAGGGTGCTGTTTGGTTCAGGCCAAGCGGTGCTCTCCTCTTTTTGTAGAACTTACGTGGCTTTTACCCCTTTGCACCCTGCCTTTATCTTGTTTTACCTTTGCTACCGCCCATCTTTTCCCAATTCTCCCTCCCGAGAGCCTTACGCTCTGGCTCTATCACATTTTACCTCCAGTATTCTTTTCCTCTATCACGCTTTTATAGCCTAGTGCTGTTATCTATTCTCTCTGCCATCGATCTCTGTAAGCAAACCTATTTCCGAGTAGAGTTATCTAAAGAGAGTAGGGGGAGAGGGTATTGCAAATCTTGCAAGGAGAAAGGTGAGCAAAGTGAGAGAACGAGGATAAAGCTCCATTTTACAGAGGATCTCTTTGAAAAAACGTTATAATAGATAAGATTAAGTTGATTTTGTTTTTTGTTGCGTAAAAAAAAGTGTTACTTTTGTAAAATAATGGCTATGGCTATATATGAGATTAAGTTGAAGACGAGGTGAGTAAGTTTATTTGTAGCTATTAAATTGAGTAAAGTAAAGTTTCTTTCTCATCTCTATTTTATCAACACGACAAAAAAATAATTAATGAGCAAAAAAATTCTTTTTTCCGTTGTTGCTTTGGCATTAGCTGCCAGCAGCTGTACTAAGCACGATGTACCAAATCAGAACCAGTCAGAGGTGACTGATCCAACTCTTATCTACTTTAGCGCCTCTGCAATGGATTCGAAAATAATACCTACAACAGAATCTACTTTTGATACTTTTTATGTTTATGCTTATCAAGGTGTAAGTGGGCAAGATATCCCCTTGGTTTGGGCTGACGAATCTCCTAGTCATTTGATGGGAAGGGAACAAGTAAGCAAAGTGAAGGGTGTTTGGAAAACTAGTTCTTTGACTCCTTGGCCTACTCAAAATACGCGCGTGCAGTTTTTTGCCTTTTATCCAGTAGATAATCCTTCCGCTGGACTCGAATATGTAAAGAATGCTGATAGTGAGAATAAGCCTGTTATTAAGTTTAAAGTCAACAAGGATGTAGGTAAACAGCTTGATTTTCTTTATGCAGGAACGAGTGAGATAACATCATCTACGCCTGGCACTCATGTCAAGGTGCCACTAATCTTTACTCATGCCTTGACGAAAGTTAAATTTTCTGCTAAGGTCCAGGAAGGGCAAACGCTCTATCTAAGCGAACTAACTCTATGTAACTTGGCTCTTGAAGGTACCTTTAAATATGGAATAGGATCTGAAAACAAAGGTAGTTGGGTAGATGATGCACAAACAAATACGAACTTTAGTGTTAAGCTTATCGATGAAACAAAGGAAGGTATCACCAGCACATCTGAGAAAGATGTTACTACAAATGATGGTGCCACTTTGCTCATTCCACAAAAGCGTACAGCACTTAATGCCTCTACTCCAGTCGATTTTCTATTTACAAACAACGAAACAGAAAGCTATATAAAAATGGTTTATTCATTGAAGAGTACGATTTACGACGAATGGATTGTGGGCACAGGTCCTAAAGTTGAAAATCAAGTTACAGCTTACCTTCCAGTAGCTGTTAATTTTGGGATGAATGATGCTGTGAATATTGTGATGGAATTTGGCGTAGGAAATGGTGGCTATTATGATAATGGTAGCTCCGTTATTAACGGCAGGAGCGTGATGCCGGTTTATTCTATATCTACGGAGTGGAATGAAAAAAGTGCTATTCCTTGCAACTAAGGTGTAGTAAAAGCATATCAGATTTAGATATGTAAGTATGTAAGGAGAAATGATTAGATAGATTCTAGAACTCTATTTTATGGTGTAAGATGCTAAAAATAGAGATCTATTTTATCTAAGGGACTCTTTGCGATACAAACTTTTTTTTTGAAAACGAAAAGATAAATTCTGTTCAAAGATTGAATAAGGAGTAGGGCAGATAAATTCGCTCTGGCTAATCAACAGAGGAGTATTACTTTTCGTTTTATATTTATCAACACTACCAATGTTAAAAAGATGGGTAAAAAATTTCTTACTGCCATTGCGGCTTTTATATTAGTTGTTAGCAGCTGTTCCAAGCACGATGCGATAGATAATCATCAGGACGAGGTGGTTGATTCAACTTCAATAAAATTTGATGCCTTTGTGGGTGATTTTACCGCACCTGCTTTAGAAAATAGTTTTAATGATTTTCGCGTTTATGGTTACCAAGGTAAAAGTGGTGTAGACGAGGAGATGACTTGGAGTATTGATTCTCCCAACTCTTTGATGGAGAATATGGCAGTAACCAAAGGGAGCGATGGAGTGTGGAAAACAGCTTCTTCTACTTTTTGGCCTGCTGAAGAAACGCATGTGCAGTTCTTTGCCTTTTCACCAACAGCAAGTGCTGGGAGTGGTATCGAATATTTAAAGAGTAGCGAAAGTGGCCATATACCTGCTCTTCGTTTTACTGTCAACGAGGATCAAGCTAAGCAGGTTGATCTGCTTTGTGCTGAGAGTGCTGAACTGGTTACAGCTGAAGCGATTAAGGATAAGAGGGTGGAGCTGAAATTTACTCATGCTTTGACAAAACTTAAATTTTCCGCCAACGTTCAACCAAAACAAAGACTGTATATCAGCCATTTATCTCTACATAACTTGGGTAGTAAAGGTAGCTTTTCTTATAATCCAGCAGATAGAGAAAAGGGGAGTTGGACGGATGATGAAAAAACAAATAGGGGCTTTGCTGTTAAGCTCATTGATGAAGCAAAAACAGGAATTATTAGCACGGAGGAGATCTCTATTACTACAGCAGATGGTGCCGCTTTGCTTATTCCACAAGCTCGTGAAAAGGTAGATGTCTCTTCTCCAAAAGCGAAGTTATTTTCAGAAAACGAGACAAACAGCTACATCAAGGTAGTCTATTCGTTGCAAAATAGTGACGATAATAGTTGGATTGTGGGTAGCGGTAGTGAAGTTGAAAAACAGGTTACAGCCTACATACCTTGGGCTGTTGACTTTAAAATGAATCAACTAGGTAACTGTTTTATTCCTTTTGGTAAAGGAAATTATGGCTATCATGATAATGGTATTCCTATTGCTACGGGCGACGGTCTAATTCAGGTTGAAATCACGTTTACCGATTGGGATAAAGAGGAGATCATTGATGTAACACCTGAACCAGCTCCTGAAAATGCAAAAATGGCCTTGACTGTTGCTGTAAGTCAGGATAAAGGGATGACTTATCGTCTTCCTTTTATACGTACAGGTGCAACAGGTAATTATCAGCTTACTGTCGACTGGGGGGATGGAATAGCTGAGGTTATTGCTGCAGGTACTCCTTTAGGAGGGAAAGGAATAACGCACACCTACTCAGAAGAGAAGGAGTATACCATTACTATTGGTAGCTCGGAACTGAATTTTAAGAAAGTACAAATGCCTAGGATAGAATCTATTGAGAAGGAGGTAGTATATAATGAGAAACTACTCAAGTCCATAGATACTCCACTACTTAATACGGGTGCAAGTAACTTTTCAGGGGCTTTTAGAGGATGTATCTCTTTAGAAAAAATACCAGCAGATTTGTTTAAATACAACAGGGCAATAACGGACTTTAGTAATCTGTTTTATTATTGCACTGCTTTAAAAGTAATTCAAGCCGATTTGTTTAAGTACAATAAGGAGGCAACGACCTTTAATGGGGCGTTTTTGGGCTGTACTTCTTTAGAATATATTCCAGCAGCTCTATTTGCAGGCAATAGAGTAGCAACAGACTTTCATTCGGTGTTTTACGGTTGCTTGTTAGCGAAAGTGAGTCCTAATGTTTTTTGCGATGAGGAAACAGAGAAAGCGACACGCTTCAGTTCAGTGAGTAAACAAATCATTTTTGATAGTGCTTTTAAATCGGTTGGTGTACAGTTAAAGCTCGAAGATCTAGCTGAAAGTGCTTTTCCTGCTTTGTGGGAATATAGTTATTCTGCTGCAGGAGTCGACAAAAACCAATGTTTTACCAATGGTAAAGCATCTAATTCAGATGATGTAGATTTGGACTGGAAAAAATAGAAATCTCTATAAGAGTTTATAATCGATTTATCGTATAGTAGAAGAGAGCGCTGCTTAATTAAGCAGCGCTCTCTTCTACTATATTGGCTCTCTATACTCCTTGCCAGTTCTTCCGATTTCTATAAAACTCTTCTTTTGTGTTATTTGCCAATTATTGTGGCTCTCCAGTAAAGCTTAATACCGCTAGGGAATCGCTTGATTTCCCTATAATCGAACTCATTAGAGAGCTAATAAACTTCAATTTAGTTCTCTTCTATGGAGTGTATAAAAAGAATGATTGTTCTTGAAAGTCCAAGCTCTCTTTTAAAAGAGATGAATAATGCATTGACAATCAGTTGATATGATGCTTTCCTCTTTCTGTCAAAACAGTCACATTTGCCAATGGAACTTTGTTTTTTTTCTTTTCGTTATTTTGTAGAGCCAAAGAGTCGTTGCCAAAGGCTACGTGGGGCTCTCTTATCTTTATGAGCTGAATGGGCGAGGCGAGTGTAATAATTTTCTGCACTCTCACGGCTCTGCACCATTTCGTAAATCACTCCCCAATCAGGTAGTCCACCAATGTTGCGGTCATCGATAAATAGGTCCGCTTTGAGCTTGCGTGAAAAGTGATGACCAGGCTTATTTTGCTCTTCAGGGTAGTTGCTATTGATGGAATAGAACTCTAATCCTCGTTGTCGGCAATACTCTACAGCCTCCTCCAAGAGGGCTCCTTCACGGACGGTCCAAAGGATGAGTAGGTGGTGTTCACGCTGCAACATCTTGAGGGTGTCGATAGCAAAGGGGATGGGAGCACCTATTTTGGGGTAGCGGTGTTCAACAATTGTTCCGTCAAAGTCGATGGCTAAGATCATATTTTACTTTCTGTAGAATTAGTTATTTACTTTTCCTTCACTCTCTTCGTAACCATATCCATATTTGGATCCATATCCATATTTGTGTCGTTTGCTGTTGGTGTTTACTCCATTTACAAGGGTACACATGGTTGGCAGCTTTTGGCTGTTGTAGAATCCATTAATCATACCATATAACGATTTAGGGGTAACGTTAGCCCGACAAATATAGAGGGTAGCATCTGCTACACGTGCAATCAGTTTGGTGTCGCTTACAACACCTATCGGAGCAGAGTCAAGGAAGATGTAGTCATATCTCTTTTTAAGTACCTCAAAGGCTTGTTCCAATTCGGGACGTGCCACCAACTCGGTAGGGTTGGGAGGAATGGTTCCACTGGGTAGTATATCGAGGTTTTCATGCATTCTACTGGGCCTAATAAGATCCAATAGGTCGTAACTGTTGTCAGATAGGTAGTTGGATATCCCTGCTTTTTTAGGGTCTATCTGGAACATCTTGGTGAGTGCTGGTTTTCGGATATCGAGTCCCACAATGAGTACTTTCTTACCTAGCAGAGCCATACTCATAGCAAGGTTGGAGCAGGTAAATGTTTTACCTTCACCAGGTTGCGAGGAGGTGACTAAAATAATCTTTTTCTCTTTTCCTAAGATATATTGCAGGTTGGTACGTATCTCCCGGAAGGCTTCGGCCATTTGGTCGTTTAAGTTCTCCTTTACTACTATATTCCGTGATTCCTCTCCTCCTTCTTTCTTTCTTCCTAATGGGATATCTCCCAATAGGGGTACGTGGGTAATCTTCTTGACATCTTCGATATTCTCGATCTTATTTCGCATCAACTCAATGATGACCAAGATGGAGGTAGGAATAAGTAACCCAATGAGTAGTCCTGCCAAGATAAACATCTGTTTCTTGGGTGCTATGGGTGCATAGGCTGCTAAGGGGGGGTCAATAATCCGTGCATTGTTGGCTGTAGCAGCTAGAGTAATGGCATTCTCTTCGCGTTTTTGAAGAAGCATCAGGTAAAGCTCGGCTTTAATCTCTTGTTGGCGAGTGATACTAACCAATTGACGCTCTTGTTCGGGAGTACCGCTGATGCGATTGGCAAAACGGCTCGCTTCTCGTTCGATATCTTTTCGTACGAGTGCCAATCCATTTTGTGCATTTTTGATAGTCATCTGTACACTCTTTCGCATAGCATTGACGCTGTTGGTGAGGTTGATAACTGTTGGATTGTTTTCGGATGAGGTGATGAGTAGGCGGTTACGCTCTAACAACATCTCGTTATAACTGGTAATGAGGGTGGTCAGTGAGGGATCATTTAGCCCTATATTTGCGGGAATTATCTCAAAGAGGTTAGCTGGGTTATTGGCATAGTCGGATAGGTATCGTACCAACTCCATTTGTGTGGCATTTTCAACTCGACGCTTTTCGTAGGCTGAGTTTTCGCTAACGGCTAATTGTGCATCACTCTGTAGATTGGTGATACCAGCATCTCGTTTGAAACGTTCCAACTCTTTTTCGGTGCTTCCTAGCTCCATGTTGATGATTGCAATTCGTTCGTTAATGAATTGAGCCGATTTGCTTACCACTTCATTTTTATCATTGTTGGCATCACGGTTGTATATCTCGACCAACTTATTGAGAAAGTCGATACCTCGTTGGCGATCATTGTCGCGGACAATCAATTTAGCAATGGTGGTTTGTTTAGAGGCTGGGGTGATAGTAAGGGCACCTCGGTATCCTTCAGCTCTGCCACGTGGGGTAGCTACCACGACACGCCACTGCCTCTTTGGGAATGGTTGAAGGGTATCGATAGGAAGTGTTTGAGCCAACTCTCCTGCAGTAAAGGTAAAGGTACCTATAGGAGTGGTTACGAGTGTTGGGAAATTGGAAAATTCTTTTGTATAAGGGGTCATCGTACCCGATTGGTCTGCCATTTGGGTCTCAATACTCCACTGATTTGTTCCTTTTTGCTGAACGTCAAATACCACGGTGTGAGGCAATTGTTGTGCCTCTTGGGGAGTGATGGAGAGTTGGAATGGTAGATTTTTATACTGCTCCACATCTTTGTAAGTTCCTATTTTGTAGTAACGTACATATAGATTTAGCTCCTCAACGACTTTGCAAATAAGAGTGTATGACTGAATGATGGCCATCTCGTTGTCGAAGTTGCTGGTAGAGTTGAAGAAGCCCAACGCTTCAGCTTCACTCACACCACCTCCACTTTTCTGATTATCTTTAATCATAATGGAGTTGTGAACTTCATAGATGGGGGTGGTAAATTGGAGGTAGAGAAAGGCGACCGCTACGCAGCAGATAACTGATGCAGCAAACCAATACCAATAGGCCATAACCATATGGAGAAGTTGACGGAAATCGATGAGTTCATCTGTAGATTCGTCTGGTAGGGGAGTGTTAAAATCTTCTTTCATTTCGAGAATTGAGTGTAACAATAGCGTGCGTAAATCGTAATAATTATAAAGGTGGGCTAGCGAAGAACGGTTATCAATAGATTGGTAACAGAGAGTAACGACGAGAGTACTGTAAACCAGATGGTTGTACTGCTACTAATATCGGAGTTTTTCGCTTTCGTTTTATTGGGAGTGATGTACAGTACATCATTTTGTTGCAAGTGGTAGTAGGGCGAGTTGATTAGGTCAGCCTGAGTAAGGTCGATGGTATGAATGGTGCGTTGCCCTTTAGCATCTTCGCGGATGAGTTTCATGTCTTGACGTTTGCCATAGATGGTTAAATCACCTGCCATAGCCAAGGCTTCGAATATATTTACCTTTTCGTTATTGATGGTGAAGGTACCGGGTTTACCCACTTCGCCCATTACCGATATTTTGTAGTTGGTCATGCGAACCGTAACGATGGGAGTCTCTTTGAGGTAGTTCTTGAGACGGTCGATGATGAGTTGTTCAGCTTCACCTTTGGTCAAGCCTGCAAGTTGTAGGGTGCCCAATACCGGGAACTGAATTTCGCCGTTGTTGTTGACCAAATACTCTTGCAACAAGCTGCTCTCTCCATTAACACCAGTAGGAACAGTAAGGTTAAAGGGTGTGGCTGCTAATGGGTCGGTGGTACTTACCAAGATGGTTAAAAGATCCTTGGGCATAATGCGTGCATCATACAAGGGGTAAACATCTTGGGCCGTGTTACAGGATTCCGCATTCTGTAGGTAGGGCACTTGCTTGTAGGAGTTGCAGCTAGATGCCAATAGGCTGAGCAATAACAGGGTCAATAAAGCGGTTCTCTTTTTCATTTCTTTTTTTACGTTATTTGATAGAGAAGAGCTGTAGTTGAAAGCTAACGACCTTTCTTCTGTCTCTTCAAAGAGAGTGTTTTTTATTTGTTCAATTCTTCTTTTAGTCCACAAAGTTACTTAAATAGATTATAAGAGAAATCAAACGAGTACAAAGTTCTTTTTTTTTAGGGAATGTGCAAATAAAAGAGCGAACTTTATGGGTTTATTTGGACTAATCGTTTTTGTTTTTACTCATTTTAAATGTTTTGTAAAATACTTTTCTCATATAGCTGCAATTTCTCTAATTATCTAGCCTTTGCGAGTGGGAAATGAGTGGTGAGATTTTTGGTTATCTGAGCTGCGTTTTTTTGTTATCTAGTCTTTGCGAGTGGGAGATGGGTGATGAGACTTTTGGTTATCTGAGCTGAGATCTTTTGTTATCTAGTCTGTGCGAATGGGAGATGGTTGATGAGACTTTTGGTTACCTGAGCTGAGATTTTTTGTTATCTAGCCTTTGCGAGTGGGAGATGGTTGATGAGACTTTTGGTTATCTGAACTGTGATTTTTTGTTATCTAGTCTGTGCGAGTGGGAGATGGGTGATGAGTTTTTTTGGTTATCTGAGCTGAGATTTTTCGTCTACGTGAGTTTTCCCCACTATTCTATCGCTCGTTGATGCAGCTTACACCTTCTTCATCTCTTTTGAATAGACCATTGGTGGAATAGCCCTCTCACATCTTTCTTGTAGTTATTTCTATCTATCAGTTTTGATAAAAGCGGCTTTTTTTTTAAGTATATAACCGTTTATAGCTCAATATTTTTGTGTAAGTTTGTACACTTTTTTTAGTAAGTGCCCCTCTGAGTGGGCAAAAAGTGACAAAAGGGATATAAAAAAAGAGCTATGAATATACAATTTATAAGCTTGGGAAGTGGGAGCAGTGGAAACTCCTACTACTTGGGCGGGGATACGGGTGGCATACTGATTGATGCAGGTGTGGGCATTCGAACTCTGAAAAGAGGACTGAAGGAGAGAGGCGTGGCTATGGAGAAAATCAAAGCAGTCTTTATTACGCATGATCACGCAGACCATATCAAGGCAGCAGGACATCTGGGCGAGAAGTATAATTTGCCTATCTACGCTACGCGCAAGGTGCATGAGGGAATCAATCGAAACTATTGTGTGACGGAAAAATTGAGTAGCAGTGTGCGTTATCTAGAGAAGGAACATCCCCAACAGGTGGGCGACTTTGAGGTGACTCCTTTTGAGGTGCCTCATGATGGTAGCGATAATGTGGGCTATTGTGTGGAGGTGGATGGAAAGGTCTTCTCTTTCTTGACGGACTTGGGTGAAATTACTCCCGTGGCAGCTCACTACATCTGTAAGGCTCATTACTTGATTATTGAGGCCAACTACGATGAGGAGATGTTGCGTATGGGACCTTATCCTAAATATTTGCAGGAGCGCATACAAGGAAGAAATGGACACATGAGCAACCAAGATACAGCTAGATTCTTGGGAGAGAACTACAATCTACATTTGAAGTATATCTTTTTGTGCCACTTGAGCAAGGATAATAACCATCCAGAATTGGCTTATAAGACGGTCGAGTACGCCTTGAGTAGTCGAGGGGTAGTGGTAGGTAAGGATGTGCACTTGGTAGCGCTAAAGAGGACTATGCCATCGGTGGTCTACTTTTTTTAATAGGGGGAGCTCAAACAGCTTTTGGGAAATCTCGACTTCTTCGTTAAATAACCCTACTGATTAATGGCTATTGTGCATTTATATTTAGAGAATGGCTAGAAGGGCATCCAGATTTTATTGCATCGCTATCTGCGAATAATGTAAGAACGTTTTAGACTCTCCTGGAGGGCTATTAATGTTTGATTATGGCTGCTACCACCAGTATTGTTAGATAGGGCAAAGCAAGTGGGATATATCCGTTCTCTAGACCAAGGAAAAGGTTTAAAAAGGTATACGGAAGCTCTTGAATATAATAGGTGTATTGCCAAAAGAAAAAAGAACCAACCCAAACCGTAAGTAGCAAGATGCCGGCAAATAGCATATAGTTGATTAGAGAAAAAGAGAGAAAACGAGTAACCCACAATGAAGTGCTCTCTGCACTTGAATAGGCAGGAATAGCTATGATGCCTGTTACTATTGCTCCTAAGAGCAAGAAGCTCGATAGCCAAATATCTGGATTTAGAATCGTTGCATGATGAACAAAATAGGTGTCAGCCACCCCATACACTGTGGTGGCTGATCCTATTATAGTTAATATAAGAAGAATTGCTATTTTCATTTATTGCTGTCCGATAAAACTTAATGCCCTTAGAAAATCACTTGATTTTCCTATAATAGAATCTATTAAAGAGTAAATAAGCTTCAATTTAGGTATATTCTGTTGAGTCTCTTACAAAATCATTAGCCAATGAAAAAACAAGCCCCTTTTTAAGGAATCGCAGCAACGTATTGATTATCAGATAATATAATGACTCGTACCATTTTTACCGGACAGCAATAATTTAGAATATACCAAACTGCACTGTTGTACGATTTCTCCAACTCCAAAAGCCACTTAGAATCTCTGCTACGTAGTCTCCTTCATACCACATATAGTATGACGTACCTGTTCCAACGTGCGTATATACAGTAAGTGCCTTATACTTTATCCCCCTTACATATTTGTTATCGAAGGCATTCATTGCTGATTCATAATTGACAAATGGCACAACTTCATCTCGAGTAGAATGAAAGAAATAGACAGGCTCTTCAGGTGTCCATCCTTTGCATAGATTGTTCATTTCTAGCGCATCATAAAGGGCTAACAAATAGGCTTTAGAGCTATTAGGTCGACTGTTCAATGAGCAGTTCTTGAAGAATTCAATGGCCTCAGGGTTAAATGCTTCATTAATATGGCAGTAAGCGGTAGCTGGTTTCGTTAGATTGGCCCACGATTCGTCGTAGGGAGAGTTCGCTACATAGTCATGAAACTCCCCATTCTTAGTTTGTGCTTTCATTACGAAGCCATTGTTATTGGAGCTCTTTGAATAATCTAAAAGTTTTTGTTGAATTTCATCACTTGTGAATTTTTTCGAACTAATCCAATCAAGAATACCTGACTTTAAAAACTTTTCAGTAAAATATAGATCCGGCTTATATTTCCCATCCATGTAAGGATTTGCATCACACATTCCTTTTATAATAAGTCCAATGGCTACTGGCATATACATTTTATCAGTATTGATATAGCTTTTCACTGTGGCAAGAGGGTCGTAAGGGCCATCACCGCATATAGAACCTGCTAAGCGTAAATCCTTCTTTAATTTCTGGTTATTTGTTAAGTATTTCTGTACAGCAAGGGCTACTGAACCACCTTGAGAATAGCCCACAACGACAGTTCTCCAATTCTTTTCAAGCTTTTTTTCTTGTGTGTTTATATAATCTTTTGCTGCTACAAGACCATCGACAACGTGTCGAGCAGTGAGCGATTGGTATAGATAAGGATGATCATCTCCATGTGTAGCACCATAGCCTTGATAATCGGGTATTACCACTGCATTCTCGTAATTGTATCCTGGCAACATAGAACTAGCGTGAGTAGCCAACATACCAACATCTGTTAAAAGACTTTCGTAATTTGAAGGACGTTCTTTATTTGCTATTATGGTTACGTGGCATCCCAATATGATATTATCAGGATTTGGATTAGGAAATATATTGTTGTACGGCAGAACAACTAATTGAGAAAGGTTTATTGGTTTATGATTCTTATCTATTGACCAATAGCGCATATTGAAGTATTTATATCCAATGGCTCTATTCTTTCCTCCCTCACCATCTTCGCCAATTCGTGCTCTTAATAAGTCTTTATCGATCATACGACTCAGCGAGTCTGTATAATGTTTTAGTCTCTCCAGCATAGTGGTAGCAAATGCTACTGCTTCACGATCTTCTGCACTAGTACCTCCTTGCGCACCTTTTAGTATTAGATTGTAATAATCATAACAAGATATAGAATCAATAAATTCAACTTTTATATCTTGCGACCCTGTAATTCCAGAGATGTTAAAATCACTATTGATATCAAGATGTCCATCAGCAGAACAGCCGATTACAGTTAGGATTGAACCAATAATAAGTGTTTTTACTAAGAGGTAGGAGTAAAAAGAGTGACTCCTTACGTTTTTCTTTTTCATTATAATGTTTGTTGTTTAATATAAGTCAGTCGTTTAGATTTTTGTTCGACTTATTTTTTTAATCACTAATGAGAGAATTCTCTTCATCATCTCCTTAGGAGGCAACTATCCTGGGGGTAAAACTCATATATCTATCAGCCCCTTTTTTGAAATAACAAGGAAAAATAGAATATCCTCCAGCAGTATCCCCTAATTCTTTAATTGCTTACATAGTTTGTTAAATATAAAAAGGGATATTTTGCTATAGAATATTAAATGATGCGGCAAATGTAGTTATAATCAATAAATAATTCTTAAAAAAGAATTAAAAACTGTAGTGGATTGAGTTATTTAACATTTCAGAGGTAGGCTAGAGTTCGCAATTTTTGCAAGTTTATCGGGTGAGCCGTGAGCCCCCTTTGTAGGTGAGCCGGGCTGAGCCGTGCACCCGTTTTGGATAGTATTAAAAAATCAAGAGGGGATATATCAGATATGATATATCCCCTCTTGTGACCGCGGTAGGATTCAAACCTACAACCGGCTGATCCGTAGTCAGCTACTCTATTCAGTTGAGCTACGCGGCCGTAGCTTGTAGTAATGGTGACCGCGGTAGGATTCAAACCTACAACCGGCTGATCCGTAGTCAGCTACTCTATTCAGTTGAGCTACGCGGCCATTTACTTTTTTTGTTATCTCGAAATCAATGAGTGACCGCGGTAGGATTCAAACCTACAACCGGCTGATCCGTAGTCAGCTACTCTATTCAGTTGAGCTACGCGGCCGTCGTTGTTTCGTTTTAACGGGTGCAAAGATACGGAGTTTTTTTTAGAGTGCAAGTTTTTGAGGGTTTATTTTTCAATAAAATCGATTAAAACAGCTGTTTTTGAATGCGGAATAGTGCTAATATATCTGGTTAACAGCGTATAAGTAAATCGTCATTTTTGAAAAACTTTTTACTGAGATTGTAACTTACACTTTTTTAAAGAGCTATCTTCCCTTTATCACTCCATCTCCTCAAGAATGGTTTAGCTGCTACCTAAGTTTCTCTATTTCGTCAGGAGCAAGGCCTGTGGCTTGCGCAATGGTAGTTGTATCAATGCCAAGGCTTAGGAGCTTGATGGCAGTTGCGTGATTGGCCTCTTCACGACCCTTCTCCATTCCCTTCTCCATTCCCTTCTCCATTCCCTTTTCCATTCCTTTTTCCATTCCTTTTTCCATTCCCTTTTCCATTCCTTTCTCCATTCCTTTTGCTATCCCTTCTTCTATTCCCTTCTCCATTCCCTTTGCTATTCCTTCTTCTATTCCCTCTTTATAGCCTGTTGTTATCACACTTTGTTGATATCGCATAGCTTCTATATGTCTATTGTAAGCAGATAGCTCTTCTCTGGTTAATTTGTCTCTACGAAGGATTTCTCGTGCCTCTGCTAGCCCTGATGCGGTTGCATTGTCTGGGATATCTCCTGTTTTGAGGAATGAAATCCACTCATCAAGTGGTGTGTGAGCTACATCGTCAAAGCCATCTACTCGTAGTACGTAATACTCTGGATATAGACCACTTACGGTCTCTTTAAGGAATTGTTTTTTCTGAGCAGAAGAGAGTTTTAGTACCTCTTTATTGTGTACCCCTATAAATTCGGTTTTCCCTTTGTAGATATAATCACTTCCTTGTCCTAAATCGAAGTAGACAATGTTTATGCTGTATACCTTTCGTATAACTCCGTATGCTTGTCCTTCGTAGATGTATTCGGTAATGGCCTTGCTTGTTCCATAGAGCATGCGGTGGAAATAGTCTAATTCACGGTTGTTTTGAATCTCGACAATGATTAATTCGCCTCGGCTGTTTTCTGCTAACAAGTCCACCCGATTGAACTTATCGAGTTCATCTTCTTTGTTTGCTTCGCTCTCTAGCAACTTTTCGATCTTTATTTCTTCTTCAAGTAACGTGGTAAGCAAGCCTTCTAGCACCACAAAGCTAGCTTTGTTACGAAGTAAGCGCTTCATAGCCCAATCAAAACGGATGTAATTGCTCATAATCAACCTCTTTAAAGTGTTAGTTTACAAAGATAAGCATAAGTGGCAGATAAGCAAAAGAGGTGTATGAAATCTTTTTACTAGCACTGTATCGTTTCGCGATGTGGATTATTCACCAATTCTGCAATTGAGCGAGCTACTACCATTCCCATACTCCAAGCGGCTTGTAGATTAAAACCACCTGTAATGGCATCAACATCTAGTACCTCTCCTGCTAGGTAGAGGTTTGGAATCTCTTTGCAAGCCAATGTAGAGGGATTGATGTTTTCGAGGGATATGCCACCACAGGTTACAAACTCCTCTTTGAATCGGTGTTGCCCTTTTATTAGGTGTTGATCGTTGATGAGACTATTAACCAATCGGTTCATCTGTTTGCGACCTAGTTCTTCCCATTTACGGGTGAGCTCTATCCCAATACTTTGTAGCAGGTGGTGCCAAAGTCGTGTAGGAAGGTTGTAGGGACGGATAGTACCCATCTGCTTTTTTGCATGATCCTTTGCCATAGTTCGTAGCTCTTCAACTACCTGCTGCTCTTTCTCTCCATTCACCCAATTGATCGCTATTGTGGCGGTGTACTCTTTTTCGTGTAAGAGGCGTGCTGCATAAGAGGATAGTTTGAGTATGGCTGGGCCGCTCATACCCCAGTGGGTGATGAGTAGCGGACCTGATGCAGATAGCTTAGTACCTGTAACTGTTGCCGTAGCACGTTCAACGACTGTTCCCATCAATTGGGTGATGGGGTTATCGGGTAGGCAGAAGGTAAATAATGAGGGGACTGGTTCTTCTATCTTTAATTGAAATTGCTGGAGCATAGATAAGCCCTCTTTTTTTGGGCTTCCTCCTGTAGTAACGACGACACAACTTGCCTCTATCGGTTTGAGTTTGGCATCTACAAATGAGATCTCTAGTTGGTTTTCGGAGCGGTTTATCTGAGCTACTCTATGAGAGGTCTTGATGGCAATGTTGTGCTGTTTTGCCAACTTCAAAAAAGTGTCTATAATCTCTTGTGCTTGTTGGGAGCAAGGAAAAACGCATTCATCCTCTTGGGTGGTGAGCTTGATTCCATGTGCTTCGAACCAGGCATAGGTCTCTTTATGACCAAAGGCTTTTAGGGTACGCTTCATCAGGTTGGTACCACGTGGGTAGGCTACGGATAGATTCTTGATCTCTCGGAAGGAGTTGGTAAGATTACATCTCCCACCTCCAGTAATTGCTACTTTGGCTAACACACGGGGTGCTGCTTCGTATATGGTTACATCGGCATTGGGGGCCAACTCTTTCAGGTTGATAGCGGTAAAGAAACCAGCGGCACCACCGCCTATAATAGCAACTTTCATATTTGATTGGGTTGTAATGTAAAAGAGAGAAGTAGTAAATATTTATTGTGTTAAACCGCTGCTTTTTGCCGATAGGCAGGAGGCTATTCTACGGGGTAGTTGAAGAACAACAGGTAACAACCTCTGGCTTTAATCTGCAATTGAGAATGGGTACACTCATTCAGCGTTCCTTGCCACCAATTATTAAAATCGTAGAGTGGGTATTTAAGCCCTTCTGATTCGAATCCTTGTGCACCAAAGTTGAAGATAGATAGCTGTTGACCTTGTTCCGTAGGAAATGAAACCTTGTCTTGGCAAGGTACAAAGTATCCGTGGTTGGTATACATTACCACTTCCATACCCATTTTCTGATATTCAATGAGTAGACTAATATTGGCTAGCGTATGGTCTTCTCGTTTCCCGGTTGCTCCCACAATAGCCACCCTTCTTTTTCCCTGCTTGTGGAGGTAGCGTATTGCTTTGGTCAAATCGTTACTCTCTTGCTCTTGCTCAATATGCAGTATTTCTTGGCAGGCTGCATGCGAAGTAGAAGTTAGTGAGTCTCCATCGCCTACCACCGCTTGAGGCATCTCTCCCTTGGCTAGAAATTCATTAGCTGCTCCATCACAGCAAACTACGTAGTCGGTACTTTGTAGTAGGGTAATAGGGGTGTTGTGTGTGGGGTATTCTCCTTGTGCTAGGATTACCGCTTCAAAGGAGGAGTTAAAATGGCTTCTATTCATGGTGCTTACAGTCTATTATATCAGGGGCTATATCTTTTCTATTTGTGAGTGGACGCTCTACGCCTTTTTGCAAATCGATTGTGTAAAGTTGGTACAACCTAATGACTCTACCTAGTTATCTTAGCAAATATGTGCTAAAGATTTTTGTTTTCTTTTGCTGCTTCAGCGAACATCAATCGTTTCCATTTGCGGTACCCTAACAGGGTGATAATGGCATAAAGTCCATAGAGCGCAGCGGTTGCTTCCAATCCTTTGTAGATGTATAGTCCTGTACAAACGAGATTAACAATGAGCCATACCCACCACTGTTCAATGTATTTTTTAGCAAGCATCCACATACCTGCTATGCTGAGGGCAGTGGTAAAGGAGTCGAGCCAAGGTACTGTACTGTCTGTATAGTTTTTTAGTAGGTAAACGATTGCAAAGAAACAGGTTGTACAGATGATTCCCAAGGGGAGATAGTAACGTAGAGGCATTTGGGTGATGGGAAGCTCTAATTGGGTGCTACCGTTATTCTGCTTTGATTGCCAATTGATCCATCCATACACGGCAGCTAGCAGGTAATATACGTTGATTCCTACGTCGGCATAAAGCCCCGCTTCGTAATAGACAAATAGGTAAATCGCGGGCATTATAACGCTAGCTATCCACAAATAGACGCTGGCTTTATACTCCAGCCAAAGGTAGATGAGACCTACCAGAGTTCCTATATATTCTAACATAAAAAACCGATTAGAAGAGAATGGTAATATGACCTAAAGCATTGATTCCAGCTTGTGCAGCATAGCCTGCATAGTTGTAGCGAATCTTCTCACCACCCTTTACGTGGTAACCACTTCCTGCATATCCGTTGTTCTCGTAAGTCTCGTTAAAAAGATTGTATAGAGTACATCCTACAGTTATTTGCTTGGTGTAGGGTAGCTTAAAGGTATAGGCTAGGCTTAGATTGCTCACAAAGTAGGCGTCAAGCAGGTGCTCTTCTTGTTGGGCATTACTCATATATTGTTTGCTAACGTAGTTGGATTGTAGGGCAGCTTCTAACCCCTTGTAGCTATATGACAAGCGGTTGTTGACGATTATGCTTGGAGAGAAGGCGATGGGTGTATCTCCAAGTTTTACCTCGATAGGGTTGTCCCAGCCATCTTCGTATAGCAGTTCTGTAAAGTTCTTAATTCGGTTCTTGCTGAAGGTGGCATTGACATCCCAAGCAAATCCACAGGGGAGTTTTACTCCTGCCATCAACTCAATTCCGGTGCGGTAGCTCTTGGGCATATTGGCAGCAATGGGTTCGCCTATTTCGTTTAGCTCTCCAGTCAAGACCAATTGGTCTTTGTAGTCCATATAGTAGAGGTTGACTCCTGCCGATAACCACTTATTGCCATAGCTATATCCTAGCTCGTAATCGAACATACGTTCGGCACGGGGGGAATCCGTCAACTTACCGTCTGTGTAGTTGTTTCGAGTTGGCTCTTTGTGTGCCACACTGAATGAGCCAAAAAGACGTTGGTTGGTATTGATTTGCCACGATATCCCTGCTTTAGGATTCAAGAAATCGAATGTATCGTTTATATTTAGCTCTTGAAGTGCTTCAGTAGAGTAGTTCCATTTATCATTTACGCCTGCTATTTTGTATTGTAGATGACGGTATTGCAAATCGCCGTAGATGTTTAACCCTTTGGTAAGTTCATAGTCTCCCTTTAGGTAGATGTTTGCATCGTTCTTGGTTCCTTGGTTTCGATAATATTCTTGGTTGGGGTGTAGGGGGCCGATGTAGTTTTCTACCCAAAGGACTTGACCGAAATGGTCACCTTCATATCGATTGATTCCTCCTCCTAGGGTTGCTTTCAAACGATTGCTGTTGTAGCTAACTGAAAAGATTCCTCCGCCAAAGTGATTATCCATGGCTTTCCTACGAATCAAGTTGGCTGTGAAGACTTCACTTCCTGCTTGTTCGAAAGGTTTGAGCCCGTATTCTATAAGGGTGCGATTACCTTTGTACTCTTGGTAGTATCCATCGCCTTTTGTATAATGCAATCCAGCATTCAAGCTCCAACTAGCATTGAATTGGTGATTAACGAGCAAATGGTAGTTTTTCTGTACGTAGTTATCCGTTTGGTCGTTGTAGTAGTGTGATACTCCTTGGTCGTCTGTGTACATGTAGCCACACGAGTTATAACGGCGACCATACAGATCCATCTCTTCGCGGCTGGCATAGTTCCAAGCGTGGTAGGTCTCCTCTCTACCGGCAAAGGTGATTAGTTTGATTGAGGTGTTATTGGCATAATACGCTCCTTGTAGGTAGTAGGCGTTGAGGCTAGCCGATGCTCTATCTATGTAGCCATTGGTAGCAATGTTTGAAAGGCGTGCATCGAAAGCCCAGTGCTCTTTTATTAATCCAGTTCCTACTTTAAAGGTCTCTTTGTGGGTTTGAAAAGAGCCATAGGATCCGCTAAATTCAGCATAGGGTTTCATCGAAAGATCGCCTGTCTGCATATTAATGCTAGCTCCAAAGGCCCCAGCACCATTGGTTGAGGTGCCTGCACCTCGCTGTACTTGCACATCTTTTACCGATGAGGCAAAGTCTGGCATATTAACCCAAAATACGCTGTGGCTCTCGGCATCATTCATTGGTATACCGTTGGCTGTTACATTGATTCGTGTAGCATCGGTGCCCCGTATACGCATAGAGGTGTATCCGATGCCTGTTCCCGCATCACTTGTTGTAACAACCGATGGAGTCATATTAAGTAGATAGGGGAGGTCTTGGCCCAAGTTTTGTTTTTTTATCTGTTCTTTGCTGAGAGAGACAAATGCCACAGGGGTTGTTGAGGTGGCTCGAGTGGAGATTACCTCTATTTCATCCATGTTGTATATCTGCAAACTGTCTACCTGTTGTGCTTGTACTGGCAGTACAAGAAAGAGAGCAAAGAGTGCTGCTATCATCTTATTAAAATTCATTCTTATTGTCTTGTTTGTATTATATAAAGTCTAAAAAAAACGTTGCAAAGTTATGGAAAAGAAACTAAAATAGGCTCCATACTATTCATTGTTTTTCTGTAGGGCTCTATATTAACTAACCTGCCCTGCTACAACAATCATTGTAGCAGGGCAGGTTAGTTAAATAGAACTGTTTCTTAAGTTTTTCTTAAGTGACATGTTGATACAAGAATCGTTTGATACTTTTCTTAGGTGTTTTTTCAAACTCTTCGTGATAGATTTTAACTCGTGCAATTTGCGAGTAAGCAGGCAGCAAGTGGTTTATTGCTATCCGGTTCTTCTCCATCTCTTCGGCAATAACTTCGTTGCTCATCTTCTGTGCAAAAGCCTCTTCGTAGTCTGGATAGATCAGTGCCATAAGTTTACCATCTGATTGTTGGATGATGATACTCTCAGAGACGAAAGGCATATTGTTTAGTTTCTCCTCTATCTCTTCGGGGTAGATATTTTGTCCTGAGGCACCTAGCAGCATGTTTTTACTTCTTCCTTTGATGGTGAGATTTCCCTCTTCGTCCATTACACCCAAATCTCCAGTGTGCAACCACCCCTCTTTGTCTATCACTTCGTTTGTAGCTTCTGGGTTCTTGTAGTACCCTAGCATGACGTTTGCACCTTTACAGATAATTTCGCCCACTTCGTTGGCAGAGTCCTTACTTAAGACTTTTACTTCCATTCGTGGCGCAGCTTTTCCGCAAGAGCCTGTTTTGAATGTTTGCCAATCTTCGTAGCAGATGATAGGTGCACATTCAGTCATACCATAGCCTACTGTGTAGGGGAAGTTGATGCTTTTTAAGAACTGTTCGACCTCTTGATTAAAGCCTGCACCACCAATGATGATTTCATAAAAGTTTCCACCAAAGGCGTTAATCATCTGTTTGCGAATGCCATCTTTTATCTTATCACTGATAATTGGGACTTTCAATAAAAATTTGATGTGAGGTGCTTCTAGTTTGGGGAAGATTCTCTTTTTGATAATCTTTTCTATGATGAGAGGTACTGCTACCACAAGGTGTGGTTTAATCTCTTCGAAAGCTTGAAATATAATTTTGGGGCTTGGAGTTCGTGTTAAGAAATAGATGTGACACCCTGCACAGAACTCATATAGGAATTCAAAAGCCAATCCATACATGTGAGCCATAGGCAGCATCGATACGATTCTATTGCCTGCTTCTAAATGCAACACTTGAAAGGCAAACTCTGTATTAGACCACAATGCACGATGGGGAATCATTACTCCCTTAGAGTAGCTTGTAGTACCTGACGTATAGTTTATGACAGCCAACTCTTCGGGTAAGTCTTTGTGGTAGCTGATGTATTCGCTTTTGAAATCTTTAGGGAATTTCTTTCCAAAGAGCTCATTTAAGTGTTCACGTGTCTGCTTGAGTTTGGGATTGCGTACATGAAGTAGACTGAAGTCATCTAGTAGAACCACCCCATTTAGCATGGGCATAACATTCTCGTTTAGGTTCTCCCAAACAGAATTACCGACAAAGAGTAACTTTGATTCAGAATGATTTACGATATTGTGTACATTATCTGCTTTGAATTCGTGTAAGATGGGTACAATAACAGCTCCGTAGGTGATGGTGGCCAAAAAAGTGACACCCCAATGCGAACTGTTTCGCCCACAGACGGCGATTTTATCTCCTTTTTTGATGCCTCCTTTTTCAAATAAAAGATGAAGTTTCTCTATTTTACGTGCTACATCTTTGTATTGAAGGGTAGTGCCCTTATAATCAGTAAGAGCATTTAAATCCCAATTTTCTTTTATACTTTTTTCAACCAAAGCAATAAAACTCTGTTTTTGTTCCATTTGGTTGGGTTGTTTCGTTTTTACCATTTGTATAATCCATTATATGATTTATATGATTTTACAAATATAAGGCTTTATTTGGATGGAACAATTCCTGATATAAAAAAAGCGAATGAAGGTAGCTAAATTCTAGGATAAGGGGATATTCTCGTTTTTTAAAGAAAGGATGTCACTTTGATTCTTTTAAAAAAATATATCTTTGTGCTCCAAACAAAAATACTAAAATGGCAGAAGCAAGAAAATACACCCGTGCCCCCAAGGGTGCCCAAGCAAAACCTATTGATGAATATGGACATTTACAACCTCAGGTTCCTGAATTTGAGGAAGCGGTAATTGGCGCATTAATGATTGAGAAGGATGCTTATTCGCTCGTAAGTGAAATATTGCGCCCAGAATCTTTTTATGATCGCAAACATCAACTGATTTATCAAGCGATAACTTCGCTATCCTTGCGTCAAAAACCTGTAGATATATTGACCGTTACTGAGCAGTTGCGTAGCACAGGGGACATAGATGATGTGGGAGGCCCTTTCTACATTACTCAGCTGAGTGGCAAAGTTGTTTCTTCTGCCCACATCGAATATCATGCGCGTATCATCGCACAGAAACATTTGGCTCGTGAGCTAATTACCTTTACAAGTAATATTCAGACGAAAGCGTTTGACCAAACGCAAGATGTGGATGATTTGATGCAGGAAGCTGAGGGGAAATTGTTTGAAATCTCTCAACAAAACCTGAAGAAGGATTATACGCAAATTAATCCTATCATACAAGAGGCGTATGAGATGCTTCAAAAAGCTGCTGCTCGTACGGATGGCTTGAGTGGCTTGGAGAGTGGATTCCAGGGATTGGATAAGATGACTTCGGGGTGGCAAAACTCTGACTTGGTGATTATCGCTGCTCGTCCTGCGATGGGTAAAACGGCTTTTGTGCTCTCTATGGCAAAGAATATGGCTGTTAATGCTAAGATTCCTGTAGCGGTCTTTTCGCTGGAAATGGCCAATGTACAGTTGGTCAATCGTATGATTGTCAATGTGTGCGAAATCCCAGGTGAGAAAATAAAGAGCGGTCAACTAGCTCCCTACGAATGGGGGCAGTTGGACTATAAGATAAAAGAGTTGTATGATGCTCCGCTTTATGTGGATGATACCCCTTCGCTCTCTGTCTTCGAATTGCGTACGAAGGCACGCCGTTTGGTGCGTGAACACGGAGTTAAAATATTGATAATTGACTACTTGCAGTTGATGAATGCCAGTGGTATGTCTTTTGGTAGTCGCCAAGAGGAGGTGAGTACTATCTCGCGCTCGCTAAAAGGACTTGCCAAGGAGCTAAACATCCCCATCATTGCCCTGAGTCAGTTGAATCGTGGAGTTGAGAATCGGGAAGGTATTGAAGGAAAGCGTCCGCAATTAAGTGACCTTCGTGAGTCGGGAGCCATTGAGCAAGATGCGGATATGGTCTGCTTTATCCATCGTCCTGAATATTATAAGATTTTCCAAGATGATAAGGGAAATGACTTGAGAGGAATGGCAGAGATAATTATAGCAAAACACCGTAATGGTGCGGTGGGAGATGTCTTGCTTCGCTTTAGAGGTGAATATGCACGATTCCAAAACCCAGATGATGAGATGATTGTACCACTTCCTGGTGAAGAGATGGGGGTTATTCGTTCAAAAATGAATGGTGGTGAGAGTGTACCTCCTCCTCCTGAAGAGGCAGCTCCATCGGGGGGACCATTTGACTATGGAATTCCAGATGGACCATTGCCTTTCTAATAGTTAGGCGAAAAAAGGTTCTAACTCGTCTGTTAAATAGAAAATCTTATTAAATTTGCATCACTTTTTAAAATACATAAAAAAAACAATCTATGAATATCTCCTATAATTGGCTAAAAGAGTACGTTGCATTTGACTTAACTCCTCAGGAAGTGGCAGAAGCACTTACCTCTATCGGACTTGAAACAGGTGGCGTAGAAGAGGTTCAAACCATAAAAGGTGGACTAGAAGGGATTGTAATTGGCGAAGTACTTACTTGCGAGCAACATCCCAATTCAGACCACATGAGTGTAACGACCCTTAATATTGGAGGTGAGTCTCCTATTCAGGTAGTGTGTGGTGCTTCGAATGTAGCCGCTGGCCAAAAAGTAGTAGTGGCTACTATTGGCACTAAATTATATGACGGTGATGACTCTTTTACTATAAAGAAATCAAAACTTCGCGGTGTAGAATCAAACGGAATGATTTGTGCCGAAGATGAAATAGGATTGGGAAAAGGGCATGAAGGTATAATGGTGCTTCCAGCAGATGCTGTGCCTGGTACGCCTGCTAAAGACTATTTTAATGTAAAAAGCGAATATGTACTTGAGGTTGATATTACACCCAATCGCGCAGATGCTTGTTCGCACTACGGTGTAGCTCGCGACTTGTATGCTTATTTGATTCAAAATGGTGTTGAGGCTACTCTTACTCGTCCTTCAATAGAGGCATTTGCAGTAGATAATAATCAATTAGATATCGCAGTGGAGGTAGAGGATACTACCGCTGCTCCTCGCTATGCTGCTCTCTCTATGACGGGTGTAACTGTGAAAGAGAGTCCTGAATGGTTACAAGATAAATTGCGTTTAATTGGCGTACGTCCAATTAATAATGTGGTCGATGTGACTAACTATATGCTTCATGCTTATGGTCAGCCTCTACACTGCTTTGACGCTGATCAAATTAAAGGGGGTAAAGTTGTGGTGCGTACGGTAGCCGAAGGTACTCCTTTTGTAACGCTTGATGAAGTGGAACGCAAATTGTCGGCAAGTGATTTGCTTGTTTGTGATGCTGAAAAGCCTATGTGTATTGCTGGAGTATTTGGTGGTTTAGATTCGGGAGCTACTGAGCAGACAACCAATATTTTTATCGAGAGTGCTTATTTCAACCCAACGGTCGTACGTAAAACGGCTCGTCGCCACGGTTTAAATACAGATTCTTCGTTCCGTTTTGAGCGTGGAATTGACCCTAATGGTACAGTAAATGTATTGAAAGAGGCGGCAATGCTAATTAAAGAGTTAGCCGGTGGAACCATCTCTTCGGAAATAAAAGATAACTATTCGCAGCCCATTGCACATCAGACGGTAGAACTTACTTATGCTAAAGTGAATAGTCTAATTGGAAAGGTTATTCCAGTGGAGAGCATCAAAAGCATTGTTACTACGCTTGAAATGGAAATTGTTAGTGCTACTGAAGAGGGGCTTACCCTTCAGGTACCTCCTTATCGAGTGGATGTGTTAAGAGATTGCGACGTGATTGAAGATATACTTCGTATTTATGGATACAATAATATCGAAATCCCTACTACTTTAAAGTCTAGCTTGACTACTAAAGGGGAGGATGATCGTTCACAAAAGCTTCAAAATCTAGTTGCTGAGCAATTGGTGGGAGCTGGTTTTAATGAAATATTAAATAATTCACTTACAGCTGCTGCCTATTATGAAGGGTTGGAAAGTTTTAAAAGTGAGCATTTAGTAAATTTGATGAATCCACTTAGCATCGACTTAAATGTAATGCGTCAAACGCTGCTGTTTGGTGGATTGGAAAGCATTCGTCGCAATGCCAATCGTCAAAATGCCGATTTGAAATTCATGGAGTTTGGTAACTGCTACTACTTTGATGAAGCTAAAAAGAGTACCGAAAAGGTGCTAGCTGCTTATAGCGAGAGTTATCAGCTAGGTTTGTGGTTGACAGGAAAACGAGTTAGTAACTCATGGGCTCATGCGGATGAGGCTACTACAATTTATGAACTTAAATCGTATGTAATCAATATATTTACTCGTTTAGGAGTTTCAATGGGCCAGATTGTATTTGGTACTCTATCGAATGATATCTACTCAACAGCCTTGACGGTTCATACTTCTGGGGGCAAATGTTTAGCTACGATGGGTCTTGTTACTAAAAAGGTCTTGAAACAATTCGATATAGCTAATGAAGTTTATTATGCTGAAATTAACTGGACAGAGTTGATGAAGGCAACACGAAAATCGACAGTTGTATTTAAAGAAATATCAAAATTCCCTGCTGTAAAACGTGACTTAGCACTTTTGGTTGATACATCTGTGAAGTTCGGTGATATTGAAAAAATCGCTTATGAATCTGAGCGTAAATTATTAAAAGCTGTAGAGCTATTTGATGTTTACGAAGGAAAAAATATCGGGGCAGGTAAGAAGAGCTATGCAGTAAGTTTCTTGTTGCAAGATGAGCAGGCTACATTAACTGATAAGCAAATTGAAAAGGTTATGCAAAAGGTGCTTTCTAATTTAGAGAGTAAGTTGCAAGCCCAATTAAGATAACTATTTAACCATAAAATTAAAAAACAACATTCTCATGGGAAGAGCGTTTGAATATAGAAAAGCTTCCAAGCTTAAAAGATGGGGCAATATGGCCCGTGTGTTTACTAGAGTAGGTAAACAAATTGCAATTGCTGTAAAATCAGGTGGTCCTGATCCAGAAAACAACCCTTCACTTCGAGCTATTATAGCCAATGCGAAGCGTGAAAATATGCCGAAAGATAACATTGAACGTGCTATCAAGAATGCATGTGGCAAGGATCAAAAAGATTACAAAGAGATGAACTACGAAGGATATGGTCCTTATGGTGTAGCTATTTTTGTAGAGACTGCAACTGACAATACAACACGTACGGTAGCTAATGTGCGTAGCGTATTCAATAAGTTTGGTGGTAGTTTGGGTACTTCAGGTAGTTTGGATTTTATCTTTAGTTGGAAATCAATGTTCACTTTTACAAAGAAAGAGGGAATGGATATGGATGAGATGATTCTTGACCTTATCGATTACGGTGTAGAGGATGAGTATGATGAAGAGGAGAATGAAGTAACTATTTATGGGGATCCCAAAGCCTTTTCGCAAATCCAAAAACACTTGGAAGAGAGTGGGTTTGAAGTGACTGGTTCAGAGTTTACTCGTATTCCTACCGATGAAAAAGAGTTGACGGAGGAACAACGTGCTACAATTGATAAGATGGTAGAGAAATTGGAGGATGACGAAGATGTACAAAGCGTCTATACCAATGTTGCACCTGTTGCTGAATAGGAGTAATCTTTATGGAACTACGTTATAAGACAACTGGAACCTGTAGCACTGATATTGAAGTAGAGGTGGTAGATCATGTGGTGAAGCGTGTTGCCTTTTGGGGTGGATGCAACGGAAATCTACAGGGCATTGCTCGCTTGGTTGAAGGTATGAAAGTGGAAGATGTCTTGGCAAAGCTAGAAGGTGTTTGCTGTGGAAGGCGTTCTACTTCGTGCCCGAATGAACTTTGTAAGGCATTGCGAGAAATAACAGAGTAAGATGCTCTGATTACAAAAAAAGCTACTCCTAGGAGTAGCTTTTTTTGTAATCAGAGTTTGTCTCAATCGTTTATTCTTCAATGATTAGATGTGTGGATTTCTTGCAATGATTCGTTTTTTTTTGTCATTGTAGATAATCGACCGTTTGTTGCAGTTATGCTCTTTATTGAAGGAATTGGTATGATAATTGGCTGATTAATTTGCTTAAAAAGCTATTTCGGAGAGCTGCTTATGTAAATTATGTTAATTCAAATAATTTATTTCTTGTTTTATGCTGTTCTATAACATGAAAGTCCTTATATTTGCAGTGTGTTTTTCATGGTATTAGATTTAAGGTTAAATGAGATTGGGTGTCTGGGATAGATACCCCTTCTTTTTTTTATACCCCTACCTTGATAATAAAAAGAAATTATAATATAATAAAAGAGGATGTGCACTTTGGTAAGGCACATCCTCTTTTTTGTATAATGAAAGGATTGTTTTATAAAATCCCTCTTATTCCCATTCGATGGTTGCAGGTGGTTTCGAAGAGATGTCGTAGCATACACGATTTACTCCCTTTACTTTATTGATAATATCATTTGATACTTTTGCCATAAATTCGTAAGGAAGGTGTGCCCAATCAGCCGTCATTGCATCGGTGCTAGTTACGGCACGAAGAGCTACTGCACGTTCGTAGGTGCGCTCGTCTCCCATTACCCCTACACTTTGTACAGGAAGTAAGATTACCCCTGCTTGCCACACTTGGTCATAAAGTCCCCAGTCACGTAGCCCTTGGATGTAAATATCGTCTGCCTCTTGAAGGATGGTTACCTTTTCGGGTGTGATATCTCCTAAGATTCTTACTGCTAATCCAGGGCCAGGAAAAGGATGACGTGTGATAAGGTGTTCAGGCATTCCTAATTCACGACCTACACGGCGTACCTCATCTTTAAATAGGAGGCGAAGAGGTTCGCATAATTGCAACTTCATCTTTTCTGGAAGACCTCCTACATTGTGGTGGCTCTTGATAACTGTACCTGTAATGCTTAATGATTCGATGCAGTCTGGGTAAATGGTACCTTGTGCTAGCCATTTCACATCTTCAATCTTGTGTGCTTCTACGTCGAAGACATCGATAAATCCTTTTCCTATGATTTTTCGTTTTTCTTCAGGGTCAGTTACACCAGCTAATTCATTGAAAAATTTTTCACTTACATCTACGCCTATTACATTAAGACCTAGACATTCGTAGTCTTTCATTACATTTTTGAACTCGTTTTTGCGAAGCATACCGTGGTCTACAAAAATGCAAGTAAGGTTTTTGCCAATTGCTCTATGAAGAAGTACAGCTGCAACTGATGAATCTACACCACCGCTTAGACCAAGTACTACTTTGTCATCTCCAACTTGCGCTTTTAATTCAGCTACAGTTGTTTCGATGAATGAAGCTGCACTCCAATCTTGTTTACCTCCACAGATGTCTACTACAAAGTTCTTTAGTAGTTGTGCACCATCTTTGCTATGGAACACTTCAGGGTGGAATTGTACACCCCAAACTGCTTCTCCCTCTGCTTGGTAAGCAGCGACCTCTACTTTGTCAGTCGATGCAATAACCTTGAAGTTATCAGGAATTGCTGTGATGGTATCTCCATGACTCATCCATACTTGTGATCCTTCGCTAACCCCCTTGAGTAGAGGATTTGTTGCGTCGAATTTTTCCAAATGCGCTCTGCCGTACTCGCGTGTTTCAGCTGGTTCAACTTTGCCTCCATTGGTGTAAGAGATGAATTGAGCACCATAGCAAATGCCAAGTATTGGGTATTTGCCACGGATGTTTGTTAAATCTACTTTGAATGCTGTTTCATCGTACACCGAGAAGGGACTTCCCGAAAGAATTACTCCAATAACCGAAGGGTCATTGTGTGGAAACTTGTTATAGGGTACAATTTCGCAGAACATGTCTAACTCGCGCACACGACGTCCGATAAGTTGCGTAGTCTGTGAGCCAAAATCAAGAATAATAATTTTTTCCTGCATAAGAGCTGTATGGATTTAATAATTAGATTTGCAAAGGTAGAAAAAAGTAAGGACTCACTCGATATAATCGTAGATAAAAAAGAGAACTGTGCAGCGATATGCCTCTTTATTCTTTCTTGAAAAACAAAAAGGATATGAATTTTTCAAGAAAGAATTGTATCTATCCACCTTTTAATCGACTCTTGTTTTTCTTTTTTTTACATTTTTTATGCTTGATTCGTTAATAATTATTCTTTAAACTGTTTAATCTATCATCGAATTTTGTATTTTTGGACCGCAATCATTTTACATGAATGATTTTTTTGAAATAATAGTGCTAAACTAATACATATGTTTAAATTATGGAAAATAAAATTCAGGAGCTGACCGATAAAATATATCGTGAAGGTGTTGAAAAAGGCAACGAGGAGTCGTTACGTATTGTCAATGAGGCTCGTAAACAAGCAGCTGAAATTGTAAGTCAAGCGCAAAAGGAGGCTGAAAGCATTGTTTCAGCAGCTAAGAAAAATGCTGTAGATACAGCAGAGAATACACAGTCAGAGATTAAACTATTTGCAGGTCAAGCTGTTAATGCTTTGAAGTCGGAAATAACTTCTTTGCTCACCAACCAAGTGGTAAGTGAGGCTATCAAAGGGTTTGTAGCTGATAAAGAGTACCTGAATAAGTTTATTGTTTCGTTAGCAACTCAATGGGCAGCGAATGAATCAATTGTAATTTCGACTGCAGATGCCGAAGGATTGAAGAAGTACTTTGCTTCACAGGCAAGCGCTCTTTTAAAGAAAGGAGTAGAAATTAAACAAGTGAATGGGTTGAAAGCCCTCTTTGTTGTTTCGCCTGCTGATGGTTCGTATAAAGTGAATTTTGGCGAGGCAGAATTTGAAAACTACTTCAAAGCATTCTTGCGTCCTCAATTAGTCGAAATGTTGTTTTAACACCTGCCTATGATGACTTATTATTGCCTGGTGGCTGGTTTACCCGATCTTACTTTAGAAGATGGGAAACTGAGTTATACAGTAGCGAGCTTTAAAACAGAAATTTATCCAGAATTGTCGGTTGAGGATAAAAAGATAGTCGATATCTTTTATCTTAAATATGATCATGCGGATTTATTGAAGCTGCTAAAAAATAAAGAAGCAGTAACTGCATCTGAAGGAAATTTTTCTTCAGAAGAGTTGTTGTCTTTGATTGGTGCTGTGCGAGAAAATGAGACCCCAGACAATAAATTTCCTTCTTATCTTATTAAATTTATTGAAGCTTATTCTTTACTACCTGCTGAGGAGTTGTATAAAGCTGAAGATTTGTTGGCAAGCTATTATTATGCTTATGCTATGCAATCTACCAATAAATTTATCTCGAGTTGGTATGAGTTTAATCTTAATTTAAATAACTTACTTTCTGCTTGGAGTGCCCGTAAATACCATATGGAGGTGGCACCTGTAGTAGTAGGAGAGAGCGAAGTGTCTGAAATGATTCGTACATCGAATGCAAGAGACTTTGGATTAAGTGATTCGTTGGATTTTTTTGAGTCTATACTTCGAATTAGTGAAGTAGAAGATTTAATAGAGAGAGAAAAGAAGATTGATTTATTGAAGTGGGAATGGATGGAAGATGAAACATTCTTCAACTACTTTACAGTGGAGCGTCTTTTTGTCTTCTTAGTGAGGTTGGAAATGATTGAACGCTGGATTTCGATGGATGCAGAGAAGGGAAGTGAGCGATTTAGAGAGATTATCAATCAACTAAAGAGTGACGTTCAGATTCCTGAAGAATTTAGATAATAAACAGAAAAATAGTATATGGCAACAAAAGGTACGGTTAGTGGCGTAATTGCCAACATGGTTACCCTCGCTGTAGATGGACCTGTAGCTCAGAATGAAATTTGTTACATTCTGACTGGGGGAGATCGTTTGATGGCGGAGGTTATTAAGGTGGTAGGCAGCAATGTTTATGTGCAGGTGTTCGAAAGTACACGTGGACTAAAGGTGGGTGCTGAAGCTGAATTTACAGGACACATGCTTGAGGTGACAATGGGCCCAGGTATGTTGTCGAAAAATTACGATGGATTACAAAATGACCTTGACAAGATGCAAGGCGTTTTCTTGAAGAGAGGTGAATATACCTATCCGTTGGATAAAGGTTCTAAATGGCACTTTACTCCATTGGTTAAGGTGGGTGATGAAGTAGGTCCATCAGCTTGGTTAGGTCAAGTAGAGGAGAACTTTCAACCTCTTAAAATTATGGTTCCTTTCCAACTATTAAGTACTTACAAGGTGAAGTCGATTGTAGCGGAGGGTGAATATGCCATTGAAGATACAGTTGTAGTTTTGGTAGATGCTGAAGGAACTGAGATTCCTGTAAACATGATCCAAAAATGGCCGGTAAAAAAGGCAATGACTAACTACAAAGAGAAACCACGTCCTTTCAAATTGCTAGAAACAGGGGTGCGTGTAATTGATACAGTAAACCCTATTGTTGAAGGAGGTACTGGTTTTATTCCTGGTCCTTTCGGTACAGGTAAAACGGTTCTTCAACACGCTATTTCTAAGCAAGCAGAGGCAGATATCGTTATCATTGCTGCGTGTGGTGAACGTGCGAATGAGGTAGTAGAAATCTTTACAGAATTCCCTGAGTTGGTGGATCCACATACAGGGCGTAAGTTGATGGAGCGTACAATTATTATCGCAAATACATCGAATATGCCGGTTGCTGCTCGTGAAGCTTCTGTCTACACAGCGATGAGTATGGCGGAGTTTTATCGTGCACAAGGTTTGAGAGTCTTGTTAATGGCTGACTCTACATCACGTTGGGCGCAAGCATTGCGTGAGATGTCAAACCGTATGGAAGAGCTTCCTGGGCCAGATGCATTCCCAATGGATATTTCTTCTATCATATCGAACTTCTACGGACGTTGTGGTTACGTATATTTGAACAATGGCGAAACGGGATCTATTACCTTCATTGGTACTGTATCTCCAGCAGGGGGTAACTTGAAGGAGCCTGTAACTGAAAATACCAAGAAGGTAGCTCGTTGTTTCTATGCACTTGAACAAGAGCGTGCAGATAGAAAACGTTATCCAGCGGTGAATCCAATTGATTCGTACTCTAAATATATTGAGTATCCTGAGTTTGAAGAGTACATCTCTAAACACATCAACGACCAATGGATTGGTAAAGTAAATGAAGTGAAAACGCGTCTACTACGTGGTAAAGAGATTGCTGAACAAATTAATATCCTTGGAGATGATGGTGTACCTGTAGAGTACCACATCACTTTCTGGAAATCAGAATTGATTGACTTTGTAATCTTGCAACAAGATGCTTTTGATGAGGTAGACTCGGTAACTCCTATGGAGCGTCAAGAAGAACTTCTAAATATTATTATGGGTATTTGTAACACAGAATTTAAAATAGATTCGTTTGTTGAAGTGATGGATTACTTCAAGAATATGATCAATGTGTGTAAGCAAATGAACTATTCAAAATTCAGAACGGAACAATACGAAGGCTTTAAAGCAGAGCTGGCAGCATTGGTAGCCGAAAAGAGTGTGAAATAAACGGGTTTTATTAACGTAAAAAATAAGAGATGGCAACAACAGCATTTCAAAAAATATATACCCAGATTAGCCAAATAACGAAGGCTACTTGTTCGCTTAAAGCGACCGGAGTAGGTTACGATGAACTGGCTATGGTGAATGGGAAACTAGCTCAGGTAGTGAAAATTACGGGCGATGAGGTAACCCTACAGGTATTTGAAGGAACCGAAGGGATTCCAACCAATGCCGAGGTGGTATTTCTAGGTAAATCACCAACTTTAAAAGTAAGCGAACAACTTTCTGGACGTTTCTTTAACGCCTTTGGTGAACCTATTGATGGGGGACCTCAAATTGAGGGAACAGAGGTGGAAATTGGGGGACCTTCGGTAAACCCCGTGCGTCGTAAACAACCATCAGAGTTGATTGCAACGGGTATCGCAGGTATCGACTTGAACAATACGTTGGTGTCGGGACAAAAGATTCCTTTCTTTGCCGATCCTGACCAACCTTTTAACCAAGTAATGGCCAATGTGGCGCTTCGTGCAGAGACAGATAAGATTATCTTGGGAGGTATGGGTATGACTAACGATGACTACCTTTACTTTAAGAATGTCTTCTCGAATGCCGGTGCACTTGACCGTATTATTAGTTTCGTAAATACAACTGAAAACCCTCCTGTAGAGCGTTTGTTGATTCCTGATATGGCGTTGACAGCTGCTGAGTATTTCGCAGTTGAACACAACCAAAAGGTGTTGGTACTTCTTACCGATATGACTAGTTATGCCGATGCATTGGCTATTGTATCGAATCGTATGGACCAAATTCCTTCGAAAGACTCTATGCCAGGTTCGCTTTATTCAGATTTAGCGAAGATTTATGAAAAGGCGGTACAATTCCCTGCAGGTGGTTCAATAACTATTATTGCGGTAACTACATTAAGTGGTGGTGATATTACACACGCAGTACCTGATAATACGGGTTACATTACCGAAGGTCAGCTGTTCTTACGTAGAGACAGTGATATTGGTAAGGTAATTGTGGATCCATTCCGCTCTCTTTCTCGTTTGAAACAGTTGGTTAGTGGTAAGAAGACTCGTAAAGACCACCCACAAGTAATGAATGCAGCCGTACGTTTGTATGCTGATGCAGCCAATGCTAAGACGAAAATGGAGAATGGTTTTGATTTAACAAACTACGATGAACGTACATTGGCATTTGCGAAAGAGTATGCCAATCAGTTACTAGCTATCGATGTGAACTTAGATACTACTGAAATGCTTGATGTGACTTGGGGACTATTTAGCAAGCACTTTAAGCCTACTGAGGTAAGTATCAAACAAGAGTTGGTAGACCAACATTGGAAAAAGTAAGCACCAGTTAATCACTGAAAAGGAGAACAAATGGCTATAAAATTTCAATATAACAAGACCTCTCATCAGCAGCTGGAAAAGCAACTGAAGGTCCGTGTTCGTACACTTCCTATTATAAAAAATAAGGAGAGTGCACTGCGCATGGAAGTAAAGAAGTGCAAGACCGATGCAGTGGAGTTGGAGCAACGTTTGGAACAACAGATCCAAACTTATGAAGCCATGTTCGCACTTTGGAATGAATTTGATGCTTCATTGATAAAAGTGAAAGATGTTCATTTGGGCATAAAGAAAATTGCAGGGGTACGGGTTCCTATTTTGGAAAACGTAGACTTTGAAATTCGCCCTTTTAGCTTGTTTAATAGTCCGAAATGGTATTTTGATGGAATCAACTTACTAAAGGGATTGGCACAAACAGCGGTTGAAAGGGAGTTTATGATTGCTAAACTGAACTTATTAGAACATGCACGTAAAAAAACCACTCAAAAAGTAAATCTATTTGAGAAGGTACAAATACCTGGATATCAAGATGCTTTGCGTAAGATTAAACGTTTTATGGAGGATGAGGAGAATCTCTCTAAATCTTCACAAAAGATCTTGAAGTCTATTCAGGAGAAAAGAAAGGAGGCCGAGGCATGATTACAAAAATGAAAAAACTATCCTTCTTGGTTTACCACAAAGAGTACGAAACGTTCTTGAATGAGGTAAGAGAGTTGGGAGTAGTGCACATTGCTGAGAGGCAACGGGCAGAAATGGACGACACTTTGCTAGAACTCAAGCAAAAAAACAGCTTATACAAAGATCAATTGGATGAGATGTTCTCTTTTGCTGGAGAAGAGAGAAGCGCCGAGATAGATAAAAGTAAATCGGCCGACGAATTGCAACGTGAGTATGCGGGACTTCAGTTGAAGCTTCAAACACTTACGCAAAAACTTCCCCTGATAGAAAAAGAGCTAGATAGCTTTGAAGTATGGGGCGATTTTGAGTGGAGCCGAGTGAAAATGTTAGGCAAGTTGGGATGGAAGATGAAATTCTTCACCTGTAAGCAGGCGGCTTTTAATCCTGACTGGATAGAGCAGTATAATGCGATTCAATTGGATGAACGATTGGGACGTCTCTTTTTTGTCACTCTTTGCAAAGAGGCTGTCGAGATTGATGCAGAACCTATCCGCTTACCAAATAAGAGTGTGTCAGAACTTCAAAAGAAGCAGGCAGACTTGAACAGGGAGATTGAAGAAACAACGGAGGCTTTGAAGCATTTTAGTACAACTAACTATGCTACTTGGAAGGCGTATTACAGCGAACTGTTGGAAGCTACTGACATTGAACAAGTACGTAAAAATAGCGAGCCTATGGCTGAAGCTTCAGTTATATTCTTAGAGGGATGGATTCCTGCTGAGAGCGAAGAGCCTGTGCGTGAGTATTTAACTAAATCTGGTGCTTACTACGAAATAAGAGAGGCACTGAAGGAAGATTCCGCACCTATTAAGCTGAAGAACAATGCCTTTAGTCGTATGTATGAGGGGATTACTAAGATGTATGGAATGCCTGAGTATGGGGAATTTGACCCAACACCTCTTTTGGCACCCTTCTTTACTCTCTTCTTCGCTTTCTGTGTGGGTGACTCTGGATATGGTTTGTTAATCATTCTGTTGGGATTTATTCTAAAGAAAAAAATGGCTGCTTCGATGGCGGGTCTGATGAATTTAGTCATCACGCTAGGAGTTGCAACGACTTTGCTTGGAGGAGTCTTTGGAAGTTTCTTTGGAGTTAGTCTTATTGAATCAAACGCTTCGTGGTTGCAAGATGCAAAGCAATATATGATTGCTTCGGATAAGCAGATGTATTTGGCATTGGCTATTGGTGCTGTTCACATTCTATTTGCTATGACTGTCAAAGCAATCTCCTCCACAGCTCGCTATGGGTTTTTAAATTCATTAAGTGATTGGGGATGGTTGATTTGTGTTGTTGGATTTATTGTGACAGGTGGGTTAATGCACTTCGAACGCATTACGTCTGAAGTGGCACAGTGGTCCTTCATTATTATAGGTAGTGTGTCGGCTATCGGTATCTTCCTATTTAATGATATCAAGCGGAATGTTTTGGTAAATGTTGGTGCTGGCTTGTGGGATAGCTACAATATGGCTACTGGTTTGGTAGGTGATGTGCTTTCCTATATTCGTCTTTATGCACTTGGTTTAGCAGGTGGTATGTTGGGTGGTGTGTTTAATAAACTAGCGTTTATGATCCATATTGAAATCTCTTCATTACCAATCGTAGGCACTATCCTTACAGCCATATGTTGTGGTGTAATCCTCATTTTTGGTCATACTCTAAATATTGGTATGGCATGTTTGAGTGCATTTGTTCACCCATTGCGTTTGACTTTTGTGGAGTATTTTAAAAATTCGGGTTACCAAGGAAAAGGAAAAATATACAAACCTTTTTCGTCAATTAAATAATAATCAATTAAATAAGTAAATAATATGAATGAAATTTTAGGTTACATCGGTTTAGGCTTAATGTTGGGTTTATCTGGCATTGGAAGTTGTTATGGTACTACTATCGCTGGTAATGCAGCTGTAGGTGCTTTGAAGAAAGATAGTTCAAAATCAGCTGGTTATATGATTTTATCTGCATTACCTTCAACACAAGGTTTGTATGGTTTTATCGCTTTTCTTATGACTTTGGATAAAGACTTTAGTACTTCAGGTCCATTGATGCTAGGTATTGGCTTAGGTGTTGGTCTAATTTGTTTGTACTCTTCAATCCGTCAAGGTCAAATTTGTGCCAATGGTATCTCTGCTATGGCTCAAGGTCATGATGTTCAGACAAATACAATGATTTATGCTGCCTTCCCTGAGTTTTATGCTATCTTGGCTCTAGTTGCTATCTTGATGGTGTAATAGATTCTTATTTAAAAGGTAGGTGGAGTAATTTCTTTTACTCTACCTATTTTTTTTTATGTCAAAGGATTTACAATATTTTTCGCTAATTGCCTGTAATTCAAATGTAATAGAAGTAATTTGGCTCTAAATAAGATATTGGGTAGTATTAATATTCTAGAAAGAAATTTTTTATTACGCGATTTTTTTTAATTTTGCAACGAAGTAAGTCAAATTAGATGTTGTCAGGTTATTTCTTAAAAGAAATAGGGAATAGCAATAATCGACTACTTATTTATTGTTTTTGCTAATTATAGATTATGATGAAAGAAAAATTATTTCCTGATTATGTATTTGAAGCAAGTTGGGAGGTGTGCAATAAAGTAGGTGGTATTTATACTGTACTATCTACACGTGCAAAAACATTGCAAGAAAGCTTGAATAATCAGCTCCTCTTCATAGGTCCTGATTTTTGGAACGGAAAAGAGAACTCACTGTTTCAGGAGGATGAAACCCTTTATAAAGCTTGGCGTGAACACGCAATTAAAAATGATGGATTGAAAATAAGGATAGGACGTTGGACAATTCCAGGTGCACCTATTGCAATCCTTGTCGACTTTACTCCTTTTTTTGAGCAAAGAAATGAAATTTATGGGTATATGTGGGAGCACTTTCAAGTAGATTCATCTCGCGGATACGGCGATTATGATGAAGCTTCTATGTTTGCCTATGCTACTGGAAAAGTTATTGAAAGTTTCTATAATTTCAATTTGACTGAAACAGACAAAGTTTTGTTTCAAGCTCATGAATGGATGACTGGTATGGCTGCCCTTTACCTTCAAAAGAAGGTCCCTCAAATAGCTACGATTTTTACAACTCACGCTACTACTATTGGTCGATCAATTGCAGGGAATCACAAACCTCTGTACGACTATCTATTTGCTTACAACGGAGATCAAATGTCACATGAACTTCATGTGGAAGCAAAACACTCCATTGAAAAGCAGACTGCCCACTATTCTGATTGCTTTACAACTGTTAGTGATTTAACGAACAATGAATGTCGTGAATTACTTGACAAAGAAGCTGATGTGGTTCTTGTTAATGGTTTTGAAGATGATTTCGTACCCAAAAGTGCTGATTTTGACGCAAAACGAAAAACAGCAAGAGAGAAAATGCTTCGCTTGGCCAACTGCTTATTAGGTGTAGAGATGAGTAAAGATACACTTATTGTAGGTACGAGTGGTCGTTATGAGTTTAAGAACAAAGGGATTGATGTCTATTTAGAGGCTATGAATCGTTTGACTCGTGACGGATCTTTGCATAAAGAGGTACTTGCATTGGTAGAGGTTCCAGGATGGGCAGGGGAGTCCCGCTCTGATTTGCGGGAACGTATACAAAGTGGAAAATCTTACAACACTCCATTGGAATGTCCTTTTATTACGCACTGGTTGCATAATATGAGTCATGATCAAGTACTTGATATGTTGAAGTATTTGGGAATGTCTAATGATGCTTCAAGCAAAGTAAAAGTGATATTTATTCCTTGCTATTTAGACGGGAAAGATGGATTGCTTGACTTAGAATATTATGATCTTATTATAGGTCACGATTTAAGTATCTATCCTTCTTACTATGAACCGTGGGGATATACTCCTTTGGAAAGTGTAGCTTTCCATGTTCCAACCATAACAACGGACCTTGCAGGATTTGGCCTATGGGCAAATACCGTTTTAGGTGGAAGATATGGTGAATTGAAGGATGGAGTTAAAGTAATTCATCGTTCAGACTACAACAGCTCAGAAGTAGCTGATGTAATTAAAAATACTGTTAGCGAATATTCGAATTTATCGAATAAAGAGATAGAAAAAATACGATACAATGCTACTACATTGGCTGAGAAAGCTTTGTGGAAACACTTTATTGTAAACTACTATGAGGCATACGATGTTGCTCTTCGTAAGGCTCAACTCAGATTATCAAAAATCAACATTTAATAATAATATAAATTAACGTGTAATGAAAGTAAATATTAGTAAGGCAAATAGCCCCACTTGGAAAAATATTTCAGTGAAATCACGCATCCCCGAAGCACTTGTTAGATTAGAAGAAATGGCACGAAATATTTGGTGGTCATGGAACTATGAAGCGACAGAACTTTTTGCAGACTTGGATCATTCGTTGTGGAGCAAAGCAGGTCACAACCCACTATATCTATTAGAAAGTTTAAGCTACGAGAAGATGGAAGAGCTTGCTGCAAATCCAGAGATTCTTTCTCGTATAGATTCTGTTTATAGCAAGTTTAGAAGCTATATGGATGAGAAACCTAATGCAGAACGTGCTTCTGTAGCCTATTTCTGTATGGAGTACGGTTTGACACATGTTCTTAAAATCTATTCAGGAGGCTTAGGTGTATTGGCTGGTGACTATTTGAAAGAGGCATCTGACAGTAACGTAAATCTATGTGCAGTAGGTTTCTTGTATCGTTATGGATATTTCACTCAAGGTCTTACTCTTGAGGGACAACAAATCGCTAACTACGAGGCACAAAACTTTGCAACTCTACCTCTAGAACGTGTTTCTGATGAGAGTGGACAGCCAATGGTTATTGAAGTTCCTTACTTGGACTACGTTGTTTATGCATATGTGTGGAAAGTAAACGTGGGACGTATTCCACTTTATTTGCTAGATACAGATCATGAAAAAAATAGTGAATTTGACCGTTCTATTACTTACCAACTTTATGGTGGTGATTGGGAAAATCGCTTGAAACAAGAGATCCTTTTGGGTATTGGTGGTATGATGATGTTGAAAAGACTAGGCATTGAAAAAGAAATTTACCACTGTAATGAAGGTCATGCTGCACTTTGCAACGTACAACGTATTTGTGATTATGTACGCACAGGGCTTTCTTTTGAAGAGTCGTTAGAGGTGGTTCGTGCATCTTCTTTATATACTGTTCACACACCAGTTCCTGCAGGTCACGATTATTTTGACGAAAGTCTATTTGGTAAATACATGAGTGGCTATCCTTCACAAATGGGTATCTCTTGGGCTGATTTGATGGGCTTGGGACGTATTCATCCAGAAGATGGTGGCGAACGTTTCTGTATGTCTACTTTTGCTTGTAATACATGTCAAGAGGTAAATGGAGTAAGCTGGTTGCATGGAAAAGTATCTCAAGAGATGTTCTCTGAGATTTGGAAAGGTTACTTTCCTGAAGAGAGCCATGTTGGTTATGTAACCAATGGTGTTCACCTTCCTACTTGGACAGCTACAGAGTGGAAAAAATTATATGCAAAGCACTTCAATGCTGATTTCCTAAAAGATCAATCTAATCAATCTATTTGGGAGGCAATATACAATGTATCGGACGAAGAGGTTTGGAATACACGTCAAGCATTGAAACACAAATTGGTTGATTATATTCGCAAACAATTTGTTGGTACGTGGTTGAAAAATCAAGGAGATCCTTCTCGTATCGTCTCATTGATGGATAAAATTAATCCGAATGCACTTATCATCGGTTTTGCTCGTCGTTTTGCAACTTACAAACGTGCACATCTATTATTTACTGACTTGGATAGATTGGCGAAAATTGTGAATGATCCAGAGAGACCTATCCAATTCTTGTTTGCAGGAAAAGCGCACCCTCATGATGGTGCAGGTCAAGGCTTAATTCACAGAATTGTTGAGATTTCACGTCGTCCTGAGTTCTTAGGTAAAATTATTTTCTTGGAAAATTACGATATGCAATTGGCTCGTCGTTTGGTTTCTGGGGTTGATATTTGGATGAATACTCCTACACGTCCTTTAGAGGCATCAGGTACTTCAGGCGAAAAAGCTTTGATGAATGGTGTTCTTAACTTCTCAGTTCTTGATGGATGGTGGTTAGAAGGTTACCGTGAAGGTGCTGGATGGGCATTGACAGAAAAACGTACGTATGAGAATCAAGGTTACCAAGATCAATTGGATGCTGCTACGATTTATACAATCTTAGAGAATGAAATTCTTCCTTTGTATTATGATCGTAAAGAAAAAGAGTATTCAGAAGGATGGGTTAAAACAGTTAAAAACTCAATCGCTCAAGTGGCTCCTCACTATACAATGAAGCGTCAATTGGATGATTATTATACAAAATTCTATAGCAAATTAGCAGCTCAATCTAAGAAGATGAATGCTAATTCTTTCGAGAAGGCAAAAGAATTGGCAGCTTGGAAAGAGCGTGTGGCATCTGTATGGGATTCTATTAACGTAGTTTCTTCAGAAGTTTCTGACGAATTTAGCACATGCAGCTTGGAAGCAGGTAAAGAGTATAAGATGAGTTTTGTTATCGATGAAAAAGGGTTGGAAGACTCTATTGGAGTTGAACTTGTAACAACTTATACAGATACAGATGGCAAAGAGCATGTCTATTCAGTAGATGCTTTGGATGTAGTTAAAGTAGAAGGTAGTTTGCACACTTTTGAAGTGAAACATAGTATCTCTAATTCAGGTAACTACTTTAAAATGGCATTCCGTATGTATCCAAAACATGAAGATTTAGCTAACAGACAAGGCTTTTGCTACGTACGCTGGTTTTCATAATTAACTAAATATTAAGCAAGGAGGTGTTTTTGTGTCTTTATTAGTCATATAAAACACTTCCTTGTTTTATTTTGAGTGCACATTGTTTTTCATTATCGCATAGGCTAAATGTTTATGTAGAGATTCTCTCGTTCAAGTGGATGAATTGAAATATGAAATCACCTGTTGAAGTTAGAAAAATATGTATTAGAAGATGGTAGCGTTGTTTTACTCGCTATGTCTTCTAATTTTATGTTTTTTGTTGATGGAGAGAATGGGGTAGATGGATAAATAGTGCACATTGATTTATTTGATGAAATGTCGGTTGCAATATCTTAGTAAGGATAGACAGGAAGGTGGATTCGTCGTGATGAATAGTACTCCTCTCTATTGATTTATTAGTGGATCCTACCTATTCATTGAATCAAAAAGTCTAAATTTGCAGAGTTATTATGTAATGTTTAGATAAGCAATTTAAATAGTCAAAATATGGATGATGTAATAATATTAGGAATCGAATCTTCTTGCGATGATACATCGGCTGCTGTTATAAAGAATGGAGTGCTTCTTTCGAATGTAGTCTCTAACCAATCTGTACACGAATCCTATGGTGGGGTAGTGCCTGAATTGGCCTCTCGTGCACACCAACAAAATATAGTTCCTGTAGTGCATGAAGCTCTTAAACGTGCTGGGATAACGAAAGAGGAGTTAAGTGCGATTGCTTTTACTCGAGGACCTGGCTTAATGGGCTCTTTGCATGTTGGTGTTTCGTTTGCCAAAGGATTGGCTCGCTCTTTGAATATTCCAATGATCGATGTTAATCATTTGCATGCCCATGTCTTGGCACATTTTATTAAAGAGACGGAGGATGATAATGATAAACCGAATTTTCCTTTTTTGTGTTTGCTAGTCTCGGGAGGAAACTCTCAGATAATTCTAGTAAAGGCTTATAATGAGATGGAAGTATTGGGTCAAACCATTGACGATGCAGCAGGTGAGGCAATCGATAAATGTTCTAAAGTGATGGGACTGGGTTATCCAGGTGGACCTATTATTGACCGTTTAGCTAGGCAAGGCAATCCTCATGCATTCACCTTTAATAAACCAGCTATTCCAGGTTATAATTATAGCTTTAGCGGGTTGAAGACCTCTTTCCTCTACTCTTTGCGTGATTGGATGAAGGATGATCCCGACTTTATAGAGAACCACAAAGTCGATTTAGCAGCTTCGTTGGAGTTGACGGTAGTAGATATTTTAATGAATAAATTGCGCAAGGTAGCGAAAGATCTGAAAATAAAGGAGGTTGCCGTAGCAGGGGGTGTATCAGCCAATAATGGATTGCGTAACGCCTTTCGTGAACATGCCGAAAAATATCATTGGAAAATATACATACCTCCGTTTGGATATACCACAGACAATGCGGCAATGATAGCTATAACAGGTTACTATAAGTTCTTAGATGGCGATTTTTGTAGCATCGATTTGCCAGCTTACTCAAGAGTTGTTGTTTAGTCCTAAAAAGAACTCTTTAGCTATTTGGGAATGAAACAATCCCTATGACTGTTTGTCGAATGCTATTCACTAGGTTATATGGGAAGTGTTTTAGAAACATTTCATAGGATTCTCTTTTTAATATAATTGTCAATAAAGATATGTCAGCAGAAGGTGATTTTTTAGGTAGAGAAGTTGCTACTATTTTAGGGGAGTCAGGATTAACACTTGCCACCGCTGAGAGTTGTACGGGAGGGATGTTGTCTTCGTCGATAACTGCTATTTCGGGGAGCTCGGCCTATTTTAAAGGCGGCGTAATTGCCTATTCTAACGAAATAAAAATAAAGGTGCTTGGCGTTTCTTCTGATACATTGGATCGGAGAGGGGCTGTAAGTGAGGCTGTAGCTATTGAAATGGCAAGAGGCGTGATGGATTTGTTGGAAACTGATTGTGCAATTGCTACAACGGGTATTGCTGGTCCAACTGGAGGAACTGCTGAAAAGCCCGTTGGAACTGTTTGGTTAGCCGCAGTATATAAAGATCACGTCATGACCAAGAAGTTAGAAAGCGATATGGGTCGATTTGAAAATATGAAGAATGCGGCTCTTTTTGCTCTTCAATTACTTGTAAATCTACTCCAAAGTGAAGAAAATGAGCAGTAAAGAGAGAATTAATTTTTGAAAGGCTTGTTTTATCAAAAAAAAAGAGCTTACTTTGCGCACTGTTTGGGAGAACAATTGAAAAACTTAAAAAAATAAGATAGCAATGTCGAAAATTTGTCAAATTACCGGGAAGAAAGCCATGATTGGCAACAACGTTTCACACTCAAAAAGAAGAACAAAAAGAACTTTCGAGGTGAACTTGTTTACGAAAAAGTTCTACTATGTAGAGCAAGATTGCTGGATTAGCCTTAATGTTAGTGCTAACGGCTTACGCGTGATTAATAAGAAAGGTCTTGATGCAGCGTTGAACGATGCCGTACAACAAGGTCATTGTGATTGGAAGAGCATTAAAATCATTGCTTAATAATAGGAGGACATAGATTATGGCTAAAAAAGCAAAAGGTAATAGAGTACAGGTGATCCTTGAGTGCACCGAGATGAAAGAGAGTGGTATGCCGGGAACTTCTCGTTATATTACTACAAAGAATAGAAAGAATACTACTGATAGATTGGAATTGAAAAAATTCAACCCTATCTTGAGACGTGTAACAGTTCACAAAGAAATTAAATAATAACGACCCATGGCAAAGAAAACGGTAGCAACCCTTCAAACAGGTAACAAAGAAGGACGTTCTTATACAAAGGTTATCAAAATGGTAAAGTCTCCTAAGACTGGAGCTTACATGTTTGATGAACAAATGGTACCAAACGAAAAAGTACAAGACTTTTTCAAAAAATAAAAAACCTTTTTTTAGGTTGACGAGGGGTCCTGCTACAAAATGTAGCAGGACCTTTTTTATTATTGCTGTCCGATAAAACTTAATGGTTTTAGAAAGTCGCTTGATTTTCCTACGTATCCATCCGAATTCTGCCGTTGCATGTGTAATAGCACACACCCCCACTAAAAATCCATTTCAATAAGCCTCCACTAAAATCTATTCACAAACGACCAACCAAGTTAGGGCTCACCCGATAAACCCTGGGGACTACGCATATATTTTCGTTAGCCTAAATAGGAAGAACTTCACATCAATTACTCCTCTTAAGCTTGCCCTAAAAGCGGCTCACCCGATAAACCCTGGGGACTACGCATATATT
>JBOFMR010000063.1:0-1118 GCA_051658485.1 Phocaeicola sp. | reverse complement strand
ATTATGCACTTGAAGGGTGGTACGATGGAGATGTGAAGCTTGTAACGGGTGATGACATCACCGTAAGTGGTGATACACTAAATGTGAAATTAACGGCAGCAACGAACACTAAAACTTATACTGCGAAGTTTCAACTTGCTACTTACAAAGTAACTTTTGCCTCTGACGATGAGGGTATGGGAACGGTAGACCCATCTGGTGAGCAGGGTGGTATTGCGGGAAATACAATCTCCTCTGTAGCAACAGCAAACACGAATTATGTACTTGAAGGGTGGTACGATGGAGATGTGAAGCTTGTAACGGGTGGTGACATCACCGTAAGTGGTGATACACTAAATATGACATTAACGGAAACAACGAAAGATAAAACTTATACTGCGAAGTTTCAACGTGCTACTTACAAAGTAACTTTTGCCTCTGACGATGAGGGTATGGGAATGGTACTCCCCACAGGTGAGCAGAGTGGCTATGCGGGAGACACAATCTCCTCTGTAGCAATAGCAAATACGGATTATGCATTTGAAGGGTGGTACGATAAAGATGGGAATCCTGTAGCAGGTGACGACATCACTGTAAGTGGTAATAGACTAGATGTGAAATTAACGACAGCAACGAAAGATAATACTTATACTGCGAAGTTTCAACGTGCGACTTACAAAGTAACTTTTTTCTCTGAAAACGTAACTATGGGAACGGTGGATCCATCTGGTGATCAGCTCGGCGATGCGGGAGACATAATCTCCTCTGTAGCAATAACAAAAACGAATTATGTACTTGAAGGGTGGTACGAAGGAGGTGTGAAGCTTGTAACAGGTGGTGACATCACTGTAAATGGTAATAGACTAGATGTGAAATTAACGGAAGCAACGAAAAATAAGACTTATATTGCGAAGTTTCAGCTTGCGACTTACCAAGTAACTTTTGCCTCTGAAAACTCAACTATGGGAACGGTGGATCCATCTGGTGAAAGGGATGGTATTGCGGGAAGCACAATCTCCTCTGTAGCAACAGCAAATACGGATTATGTATTTGAAGGGTGGTACGAAGGAGGTGTGAAGCTTGTAACAGGTGGTGACATCACCGTAAGTGGTAATAGACTAGATGTGAAATTAACGGAA
>JBOFMR010000062.1:0-1318 GCA_051658485.1 Phocaeicola sp. | reverse complement strand
TTACTCTCTTTCAAGTCCACAAGCCCATCGACCTCTCTACCCATTATGTCAATTAAAGCGCTTGTTAGTCTGCGTACTATTTCGATTTCAATGTCTTTCTTTTTGCAGAGTGCATAAGCTAAACTACCTGCTAGTTGTGCAACTACATTCACGCTGATGATGTCGCAGAGGATTAATCTTCTTTCAATCTTCATACTCATTAACTCCTCCTGAAAAGAATACTTCATCGTTTGAATATGTTTTGCTAGGCTATCGTTGAACTCATCAAACTTGTCACAAAGTAAACAAGTGCTGTCTGTTCCCATATCCCTGAAGAGGTCCTTAAAGTACTTACTAGATGCTCTGAACGCTTCCTTTGCTAATTGTTTCTCTCTTTGTTTTAGACCTCCTTTGATTGTGTTTAGCGTCTGATAGCAATAATCCATAAGCAGTGCGGGTTTTAATACGCTGTTCATAACTGCATCTATATCTTCTTGTGTTGGTTTCATTTTAAAAATTTCATTGGGTGAATAATCGGTTTACTCTTTAACTCTACGTACTTGTCGCATCGTATAGGTGAGTTGGCTACCTTTCTATTGTCGTAGCACTCTGCGATAATTGGATTGGCTCCGTTACGCATTAAATATGCGTTTTTGCACGTGATGCACTTAACTACTTGCTTTGTTTTCAAATCGTTTCCTTACTATTCATAGGTTATTAACTGCATTCGTGAATTATTTTAAGAAGAACTCCTTAAAGATTATCCCCCCGTATTGGCTGTTTGTAAGTTCAATCATTTCTTTAATAGAATAATGCTCTTTCACCACGTCAGAATTACCCTCGACAAACATTTTAGTTCCATAAGCGCAAGCCCCTGTAATAACACGATAGCATTCAATAGCTTCCTCGTATGTTAATATACTATCTAGTGTTAAATATTCGTATCTTGATTTGTCTCGGTCTGCAATCTTGAAAATTAAATCAGATTTAGCATCTTTAAGAGTTTTACCGTGCGACCATTTACCATTTCCATCTGTAACTAAATAGCTGATTTCACTATTTCCTATCTGCTTTGTTCTATAAATATTACCACGATGAGATAATACCTCGGAGAATATCCCGTCAATCTTGATGAATTTTCCATCTATCCACTTAAGCAATAGAGGAGCTTTTCTGTTTACTTTACTTGTGTCAGTTATTGATGTGCCTTCCAAGTCAAGAGAACCACCCACCGTGAGGTTGTCAGGTAATGAGGTGATTGATGTGCCTTCCAAGTAAAGAGAACCACCCACCGTGAGGTTGTCAGGTAATGAGGTGATTGATGTGCCTTCCAAGTAAA
>JBOFMR010000061.1:0-1089 GCA_051658485.1 Phocaeicola sp. | reverse complement strand
AAGAATTTCTGTAGTGTACTAACCCTTTTGCATTGTTTTAACCGATAGCAACGCAGTCTTCTGCGTATCCATGAGTCTAAATTCTGCAACAGGCGTTTACTTTGAGAATAACGAAAGTAGTTTAACCATCCTCGCATCATTGGCGTCAGTTCGTTTATTATTTGTCCGAAACTCACTCCTCTGTTACGTTTGGTTAGCTTTCGCACCTTTTCCTTAAATCGGTCTACACTCTTCTTTGCGATACTTAAGCTACCGCTCTTCCGGATTGTGTATCCCAGAAATTTGGTTTGATTCACTGAGCACACCTGGCTCTTTTCTCTATTGACCTGTAATTTCAGTTTCCTCTCGATAAAGTTGCTTATTGATTCCATTACTCTATCACCGGCCTCTTGGCTGTGTACGTAGATATTGCAATCATCTGCATAGCGAACAAATTTGTGTCCTCTGCGCTCCAATTCTTCATCAAGTTCATCTAGAACGATGTTAGATAGTAACGGAGAGAGTGGGCTACCTTGGGGTGTACCCTCTGTGCGTTGGGTCACCAGACCATCTACCAAGATACCACTTTGAAGGTATTTTCGTATAAGCCCAAGCAGCGTCTTATCACCTATAGTGACTGATAGTCGGTGCATTAAGCGATCGTGATTTACAACATCAAAGAAGGTCTTCAGATCAATATCTACTACGATCATCCGTCCTTCTTCTACATATTTGCATCCTTTCTTTAGTGCACTATGTGCGCTTCGATTCGGACGAAATCCATAGCTGTGATCCGAAAATTTCTTCTCGTAGATCGGTATCAGTACCTGTGCTATCGCTTGTTGAATAACCCTGTCTGTGACTGTTGGTATACCTAACTTGCGCTTGCCTCCGTTAGGTTTAGGTATTTCAACCTGTTTTACACCCTGCGGCAGATAACTTCCATCATACAATGTACGCAGTAGTTCTGTTTTGTGTTCATTGTACCATTTCGCAAATCCCTCTACTGGCATTTGATCAATACCTGCGACGCCTTTGTTCTGCTTTACCTGTTTGTAGGCTTGTTTGATATTATTGTGACATAATACCTTCTCCATTAAATTGTGGGTT
>JBOFMR010000060.1:0-7273 GCA_051658485.1 Phocaeicola sp. | reverse complement strand
CTCCATCACTCCCCTTGGTTACAGTTTCATTTGTCATCAAAGAGGTAGGAGAATCGGCACTCCAAACCAAAGGGGTATCTACACCACTTTCACCTTGGTAACCATATACACAAAACTCTTTAAAACTATCTGCGGTAGTCGTTTCAGCATTGGGCACAGCTACAGAGGCGCTAAAGTTTATAATGGTAGGGTCAACTGACTCAGAATCGTTGTGACCCAGTGCATCATGCTTCGTACAACCACTGGCAGCTAAGGCCAAAGCAACTACGGGAAGAAAAAATCTTTTACTCATAAATGTTTTTTTGTCGCATTGTATAGAATAGATACGAGAGAGAATCCTATCTCTATCGCATAACTTATTCGTCATAATTTCACAAAGATAACTCTTTTTATAAAAAGTAAAAAAACAACTCCTCTTTTTATTAGTTAAAAGGATCCTTTCAAGAGAAAAGAGCAAAAAAGGTGGCTTTCAAATAAAACTTTTGACTGATAACAAAACGTTGAACACTTGCAGAATGTATCCTTATAAAGACAAACAGCCCTCATTCGAGGGAGGCTATCTAGTATCTGTTTGGCAGCCTAACTAATAGCAGCAGAAAAAGAGTCCCTCCCTTTAAAAGCTTCAGCAAACCATTGATCATCATGTAATATTATGGTTCGTTCTCTTTTTGCCAGAGGGCCATAAAAAAATCCCCCTCTGCAACTAGCCAAAGCATATTGCAGAGGGGAACCCCATTAAACCATCAGAACCAATACAAAAAAGCAGACCTTAAATAAAAGCAGCTAACTCCTCCTCTAGCAGCTCCACCTCTTCCAACAACTCCTCTACTAATCCCGCTTCCAGCAACTGTTGTTTGATCTCTAAGATCTTGTCATACTTCTCGGCAGCCACATCAAAACAGGGACACTCCTTGATCCACTCCTCGGGCTCTATCTCACCATTTCCATTCCTATCCGAACTCAAATCACGATGACCACACACCCTGCTTCCAGGGAAGTCCATCAGAAGCACCTGCACCAACACCCGCATGGCATGTTTTTGTGGAAGTGTACGTGTATCAGCCAGCTTTCCATCGCTATCTACTCCCCCCTCGTAGCAGATGGCAATACTCTTGGCATTATACCCGCTAGTGTGCGCCCCTATCCGCTCCACCGGACGTGTAGACAAGATCTTTCCACTCTTGCGAATGTAGTAGTGATAACCTGCCCCATTAAACCCTCTCCGAGAGTGACACACCTTCAAGTCATGCTCCGTAAAATCACAATCCTTGCGAGTAGCCGAGCAGTGAATTACAATCAAATCAATCTTCCGCATCACGACCTCCTCCCTCTTTCCGCTTGCGACTAGCCAGCCAATTAAGAAAAAACTTGACCAAAGTAGTCACTATATACTCTATCTTCTTCATCTTCAATCCTCCTTTTTAGTTAGAAAAAACAGAATGGCGAGTATCTAGCCGATACACTAGCTACCCGCCACTCCAACTAATTATCCCATTTGTTCCTCATCCGTTTTTTGTCGAGCGGATTTTTGAGGCACTCTCGCGTAGTTCAACTTAGTCAAACTATCTCTCAACAAACGACTGGGTCGGAAGTTGATATGCGCCTTCTTTATGAGCGAAACTGAATAGGTCTCGGAAGTGCTTGAACCTTCACCACTTAACCCAATTTGAAAGCAACCCAAATCAGCCAATCGCACAATCTCACCTGCTGACAACGCCTCTATAATCACATCCTCTAGCGCAGTAAGCACCGCCATCGTATCCGCCTTGGTTACTGTACAACTCTTCTCAATACGCATCGCCATCTCTTGAACGGTCACATCACCCCGAGATTGTGCCTTTGCATAATAACGCAATGGAAGATTCTTGTCTTGTGGATTTCTACGTCCAACTACTGAATAATTTACATCTCTTGCCATAATCTTAAAATTTTAGAAGTTTATAAATGTAGGAAATAACTCCAGCAACCGTCGTTACTGCTTCATGATCACCCCACAAATATAGGAACTCCCCTCTCCTCCCAGTCGAGATATGTCGAACGCGGTCGGAAGCTGTCAAACAATGTCGAGATTTGTCGAGTTATCTAGCTAAAAAAACACAAAAAGAGCGCTGCTATGAATTCATAACAGCACTCTTTTTATGCTCGTTTCGAGCGATTTTAAAGGAATTAAAAGCTATAAATAGAAAAGCTTTTATAGAACTATTTGTTTACTAATACTACCAACCGGGGCCTACTTCAAACATATTCCCCGACCAAGCATTATAAAAACAAGAGCCGCTTGATACCCCATAAGGAAAAGTATATTTCCATAATTCAGGGAAAAAGCCAGTCTCATATTCAGCTCTATCTAATTGACTGCCAACATCCCAAAAAGCTCCTGAAAAAACAACGACATCACTCACCAATGAAAAATGATTGAGATCCTCTACATTGCCATCACAAAAAATATATCGACTCACCTTTGCTTTAACACAGTTGGCAAACGTCTGGTAAAAGTTAACTGCCAATTTATTATTACGAAATAAACCTGGTGGAATATACGCTAGGTTTTCACAATCAGTAAACGTAAATTGAAAGCTAGTTGCTGCTATATTTTGTTCAAATAAATCCGATGGGATCTCTTCTAAGCTAAAACACCAACTAAACGCATATTCAAAGTCAGTTGCTGCTATATTGTATTTAAATATATCCGATGGGATTTCTTTTAAGCTATAGCATTCTGCAAATACACTTTCAAAGCCAGTTACTGCTGTGTTGTATTTAAATAGCTCCGATGGGAGCGATTTTAAGTTCTCACACATTATAAACGCTTCCCTAAAACTTGTTGCTCCTGTATTGAGCAGTGGAGTCTCTATTGATACTATTTGTTTACAACTTCCGCTCTTAATTTCAGGTATTTGTACTTTAGTAAAATCGGCCTCTGAGCTCGTAATGGTAATGAGATACTCCGTCGTTGATCCTGATGGGTAGGTGTGATTTATTCCTTTCGACAAAGAAGTACCCGACTCTATAAGCTGAAGAGCTGATCCATCCCCCCAATCTACGGAAAGCCTGTAAGGACCTGTTTTACCTGAATAGGTAAAAGGAAGACGGTACGGACTACCACCTGGTACAACTTTAAAACTCATTTTCCCCCCGTCAGGCATTGGAAGGGGTGGTGGGGTTACAACGATTGTTGTCTCAGCATTCCAATCACTCAATTTAACATCAATCTGAATCATCTCCTTACTATCAATAATGGGGTTACCACCATCATTATAACCACCATTTCCGGTACCGAAGTTGATCTCATAGTTAACCAATTGATTCATATTAAAAGCAACATCTACTGGAATATAAGCTGTAACTTGTTCAGCAGCAGTAGAACCTGTACCCACAATCCAACTATTAGCTATTGTGTTTTTCAGCGAATAAACTATTTTGATGTAGCTATTTATTTTGTTTGTTGAAAATATGGCATCGCCTCCTGCAGTGACATCCACTTTAGCACGAGTCTGTGGTATAACCAAAGTAGCACCATCCTCCGTAGTAACATCTAGAGCTTCCGTATCCGTGATACCTGTTTTTGCCTTATCAATAAGTTCAATAGCATAAGCCTTGTTTTCAGTTACCATTCCGTCCCAAGCCCCCACGGTCGAACTTCCTGTGGTATAAGCAAAGTGACCTTCTTGACCCAAGTTGTGTAGAGAGAGTTCACTAAGATACAACTCTTGGTTGGGCTGAACTTTAGCAGAAAATTTAACCTTAGTCAGAGCGTGGGTGAATTTTAAATTCACCTTGTTATGTTTACCCGTAGCAGCTGTAACCATCTCCGTCGACTGTGCATAAAGCAAATCGACTTGATCAGCCACATCCGTTTTCGCTGTAAAACCAAGAGCAGGCTTGTGCCCACTTGAACCATCTTTTATATACTTGATACCACTTGCATCACTTGCAGCAGGTGAAAAGGCAAAAAACTGAACGTGTGTACCTTCAGCAGGCCAAGGAGTAGAAGAGGCAGTTTGCCATGCATTATTACTCCCTTTGGTTACTTTTTCACTATCCATCAAAGGTTTGGGAGAGTCTGTTCCCCAACTCATGCTCGTATCTGAGCCCTTTGCACCTTGATAGGCATACATAAAAAACTCCTTAAAACTATCTTTTGTAGTCGTTACACCCTTTAACGAAGCTAAAGAGGCATTAAAGCTTACAATAGTAGGGTCAGCTGCTTCAGAATCGGTGTGACCTAGCACATCGTGCTTGGTACAACCGCTGATAACTAATGCCAAAGCAACAATGGGAAGAAGAAATCTTTTACTCATTAATTAAAAATTTGTCGTGTTGATAAAATAGAGACGAAAAAGGGAGCAATCTTTATCACGCCATTTTTTTGTTCTTTTGCAAAAGTACTATTTTTTATACACAAAAAGAATTAATTTGTTTTTTTATTCAGCTCAGTTAAAAAAATAGCCAAAAAACACAAAAAAAGCGCTGTTATGAATTCATAACAGCGCTCTTTTTATGCTCGTATGGAGCAATTTTTAAAGTCGTATGGTGAGGATGTAAACGCTATCCCTGCAAGCTCTTCTTCGTATAAAGCGATTTTAAAGGGATTAAAAGCGACAACAAGGAGGCTTTATGGGTCCATTCTTATTCTTTCCCATACCTCCTCTGCAATAAAGTTTTTTTGACTACTTCCAATTTTCCCTTGCTATATCTGCATTACTCGCTTTAGCATCTGTAAAACAGCCATTGCGGCGTACTAGCACAGGATAGGTGTACATCCACAAAGCAGGGAGAGTACTCTCCTCTACAGCCCCCAATTCAACACCAAACTTGTTAAAAGCATCACTAAAATTGATTTCCCAACTCACTGAGCTAAAACGACTCTCTTTTTCAGTTGCTTCATCACAAAAAATATTGGGATTGGCTTTTGCCTTTTTACAATCAAAAAAGAGCTTATTAAAGTTCGTTGCTGCTCTATTGTTCCAAAAGAGTCCAGCTGGAATCGCTTCTACATCGTAACAAGATAAAAATGCAGAACCAAAGTTCGTTGCTGCTACATTGTGTTTAAATAGATCTGCTGGAATCGACTGCAAAGAGGAGCAGTTGGCAAATACAAAACTAAAGTTAGTTACCCTTTCATTGTATTGAAACAGATCTGCTGGAATGGTTTGTAAAAGAGTACAGCCAGCAAAGGTTTTATAAAAGCTAGTTACCTCTTTATTGGAGTTAAACAAACCCACTGGGATAGATTTCAAAGAGGTACATTCTGAAAAGACCAAATCAAACCCTTCTGCCTTTACATTCTCTTTAAACAGATCTGCTGGAATCGATTGCAAAGAAGAGCAGTTGGCAAAGGTTCTATTAAAGCCTCTTGCCTCTCTATTGGAGTTAAACAAACCCACCGGAATCGCTTGTAGCTCCGAGCATTTTTGAAATGCATAATCAAACTGAGTCACACCGCTATTGAAATCAAAGAGATGTTCGGGAATAGATTGCAAAGAGATACAACCCGAAAACAGCCCATAAAAGCTCGTTACTTTTCCATTCTCTTTAAACAAATCTGTCGGAATGGTTTCTACAAGAGCACAGCCGGCAAAGGTTCTAGCAAAGCTCGTTGCTTCTCTATTGGAGTTAAACAGACCCGCAGGAATAGCCTTCAAAGATGCACAATCTGAAAAGGCCAAATCAAAATCTTTTGCTCTCACATTGTGTTTAAATAGATCTGCCGGAATCGTTTGTAGCTCAGAGCCATCAAACAGCGAAGAAAAATCAGCTACGTTGGTATTGAATTCAAACAAATTCTTTGGAACTGTTTCTATCTTAGAGCAATAAAAAGCACTTCTAAAGCTAGTTACTCTTTTGTTGTACTTAAATAAATTTTCTGGAACCGTCTGTAGATTAGAGCCATTAAACACAAAGCTAAAGTCAGTGATCTCTCTATTATAGACAAACAAATCCTCTGAAACCTCTTTTAAGTTCGGACAGTAGGCAAATGCCTCGCTGAAGCTCTCTGCTCCTGTATTGAGTAGTGGCGTATCTACCGATTTGAGTGCATCACGAATCGTCCCCCATTTAGAGAACTCTATCTTAGGCACTTGTATGTTTTTGAAATCTTCCTCCGAGCTCGTAATGGTAATGATATAATCTACTTCTGCTGCATAGGTGTGCTCTATCCCTTTGCTCAAAGGGGTGCCTGGCTTTAGCTCGGTAGATGTTCCATCTCCCCAATCAACGGTAAGCGTGTAAGCACCGGTTTTACCTACTTGACTAAAAGGAAGGTGACACTTCAAACCATACTTTTGAGTGGGCAAAACAGTAAAGCTCATTTTGGACTCTTTGGGCTTTGGTGCTGGCGGTGGGGTTACATCGATTACCTCCTCCTCATCCCAGTCAGTGAATGTAACTTCAACATCGATCATGCTCTTCCCGGCAATAATGGGCTCACCGTCATTGTCATAACCTCCATTTCCTACACCGAAGTCGATAACAAAATTAAAAGACTTATTTATATCAAAAGCAACTGCTCGTGGAATGTAAGCTGTAACTTGATTTTCAACTTCGCGGCCTGTGCCCACGATCCAATTTCCATCCGTCGTATTTTGCAACGAATAGACTACCTTGATATAGCTATCTTCGCTATTTTCTGAAAAGATATTTTTTTCTGGATAAGAGACATCGAGAGCCTTACGAACTTGTGGAATAACCAAAGCAGCACCATCGGCCGCTGTTACAGATACCGAATCTGTAGCGGTAATACCTGCTTCTGTATTGTCACTAAGTAGAACACGAAATTCGGTGTTGGTTGTTGCATCATCACTCCAACTCCCTTTTTCTTTAGAGCCCGTAGCATAAGCCAAGCTACCCTCACCAGCCAAGTTGTGTAGAGAGATCGAGCTGATATAGAGCTTTTGGTTGGGCTGTACTTTAGCTGAGAATCTAAACTTTGTCAAGGAGTGCGTGAAGTTTAAAGCTAGCTTCTTATGATTTCCCGAAGCAGCGGCACCCATTTCAGCACTCTCTGCATAAAGCAAATCGACCTGTTGGGTTACATCCTTGTTGGCCGTAAAATGAAGGGCAGGTGTATGGTTACTTTGGCTATTCTTGAGATAGGTAGCGCCAGCTGCTGGCGAAAAGGCAAAGAACTGCACCTGCGTATCTTCAGCAGGCCAAGGAGTAGAAGAGGCTGTTGTCCATACTCCATCACTCCCCTTGGTTACAGTTTCATTTGTCATCAAAGAGGTAGGAGAATCGGCACTCCAAACCAAAGGGGTATCTACACCACTTTCAC
>JBOFMR010000059.1:0-38818 GCA_051658485.1 Phocaeicola sp. | reverse complement strand
ACACCTTTGCGCATATCAGTACTAGTATGACTAATAACGAAACGATTGGTTTCATTCAAATTAAACATAGTTTTTTTGAATACAAAAGTCGGAAAGAAAAAAGAGAAGAAAAATACGGCAGAATTCGGATGGATACGATTTTCTAAAGGCATTAAGTTTAATCGGACAGCAATAAATAAAATTATATGCATAGCCACTAGCCTTTATCGGGTGAGCCGCTATCTCCTCCCTCTCCCTTTTTTGAGCTACAATAAAAAACGGCTACCCTCTTTTGAGAATAGCCGTTTTTTATATAGAGAAAATTACTTCTTCATAAAGATCGGATTAGCACCCGATGTAAATACTAAATCTTCAGGGTATTGATTAGCAAAAGATTCAATGTGGCGAACACGTTTATTTTCCAATATTTCATTCACCGCAATCAGGATACCTGTCTCTTCTACATCACCAAATTCGTAATTAATAGCCGTTCCAAACATGCGCATGGTAGGTGAAAGCCCCATATATGCATTCACCAAAGGAGGAATGTTATAACCTAGTTTACGCACCTCTCTATTCAATATCTTATAATCTTCCTTAAAGGATTCATTGCAAAAAAGCGCTTCTAAAAAGGAGTTATCCGTTTCAAGTTTCAACGGATGAATGGGAATTATCAAGTTCTTATTATCTGGAAAGTGCTTATTTAGAAAGTAAAGAATCATATCCCTTCCTTGACGATGGTAGCTAGGATACATGGTCATCTTTCCAAAATAGTATTTCAAATTGGGTTTAATCACCGTCAGTGCACCCAATCCATCCCACAAATTATCCAATGCAAACAATCCTTTCGTTCCAGCACGCGACGATTGATACTCTAACGTAACAAATGAACGTCCTAACTCGACTGTATTAGGCAAATAGTCTTTAATAAACTCCTCTGAGAAGTGAAACATGTGAGCCGTAGCCAATATCGGTTCTCCTGATTGATCAAACTGTACATCTTCCCCCAGCAAATAGCGATAACCACCTAAAATCTCCTCAGCTTCGGGATTCCACACCAACAGCTGCTGATAAGGATTCTCCATTGTATCATATTCGTCAATATCGACAGATTCACCCGTTCCACCACCTGCTGCCCGAAAAGCTATTTCACGCAACCGACCAATCTCCAACATTACGTTGGGAGCATTGTGGTGTGTAATAACATAAATTTCGTTATGGCTTTTGTTTGTAAAGCGCAATCGTCTATCCTCTGTCAGTTCTGACTTAAGAATCTCCTTACTTATTGGTTCTATTATATTCTTCATACCTCTTAATTCTCGCATTCTACTCGTTAAAGTTTATACACTACCTCTTTTACATATTGCGCCCATTGACTGGGAGTTTTACTTTTATCAAACGTTTGCCAAGCAATGGGTTTCCCGATGGTTAGCGTAAAAGTCTTATGACGATTCTTTAGCATTTCATCAGCTAGATAGATCATCGCAAGATTAATCTTCAATCCCATCATTTTACAAACATTGGAAAGATTGTAAAAAAAGTTGGAATTACATCCCCCAAAATGGATTGGAACCACATCTCTCTTTGTTTGAACGCTCTTGGTGATAAAGGTCTTCTTCCACTCCAAATCTTTTATTACCCCTTGTATCCTTCTAGAACAAATCCCAGCAGGAAACATAATGATATGATGATCTGAATCAAATCCAGCATTAATCATCTTGGGAAAATCTTTCGACTGAGAACCTGTTTTATTGATAGGAATGAACAGCGGTGCCAATCCTTTCAAGCTCATCAATATATCATTCACCAAGTAACGTACATTACCCTCATAGTGGGTTCCCAAAATATATCCCAAAGAGATTCCATCCTGCCCTCCCAAGGGGTGATTACTCACGAAGGTGCATTTCCCCTCTTTAGGCAGATTCTCAAGACCATTTACCTCCAATTTAATATCCAAGAAAGTCATACACGCATCCAAGAAAGCAACCCCTTCTTTGCCATTCGTCTCAATTAAAAAAGCATTTAGCTCATCTTGATGAACGATACGCTTCAAATAGGAACGTACAAATCGGGGAATGTACCTTGCCTTTTTTCCTGCCTTTTCGCTAAGGATTTTGTCAATATCAATTAGAGAGAGAGTCATTCGCCATTTTGTATTTTTACTTTTAACCCTGCAAATTTAATTTTTCTTTTGAGAAGAAATGTATGAGTTCCAATAAAAAGCGACCGCCCTTATAAAAATAATACCTTTTTTGCTCAAATTTACCATGCATGTCCTTTTTTTTGCACAATTTAAAATGAATAAAATCATGAGCTTCTCCACAAATAGACGAATTGCAAACAGGGTGTTGAAAACTTTTGTTATTTTCTTACCCACATTATCATCATTGTTTATCTAGAATTTCCTAATTTTACATCCAATTATAATAATAAGGTGAAGTTCTACTCAAATCCCCTCCTAACTAAGGGGAAATTTACAGAATAATCCCAAGGAAAAAAGAAGATGGACAAACAAGAAACGACCTATCACGTACCGGTATTACTCAAGGAGAGCGTAGAGGGAATGAATATAAAATCACAAAGTGTGTATGTAGATGTTACATTTGGTGGAGGAGGCCACTCCAAAGAAATTTTACGCCAAATGGATGAGAGCTGCCGCTTAATTAGTTTTGATCAGGATGAAGATGCTGAAAAAAACCGAATGAACGACGAGCGATTCACTTTTGTTCGCAGCAATTTTCGTTTCTTAGAAAACTTTCTTCGCTACCACAAAGTGGAAGAGGTAGATGCCATCTTAGCCGATTTAGGAGTCTCTTCGCACCATTTTGATGACTCAGAGAGAGGATTCTCATTCCGCTTCGAGGGGAAATTAGATATGCGCATGAACAAGCAAGGGGGGAAAACGGCTGCCGACATCGTAAATGAATATGACGAAGAGGCATTAGCCAACCTGTTTTACCTCTATGGAGAGCTTAGAAACAGTCGAAGGATTGCCTCATACCTAGTAAGAGCTAGAGCTGAAAAAAAGATAGAAACCATCGAAGATTTTCTCCAAATCATCAAACCCCTTTTCGGGCGTGAGAGAGAGAAAAAAGAGTTTGCCAAAGTGTTTCAAGCACTACGCATAGAGGTTAATCAAGAGATGGAGGCACTCAGAGAGATGCTCGAAGCAACAGCACGCTGCCTAAAACCAGGTGGAAGACTCGTGGTAATAACCTATCACTCACTAGAGGATAGAATGGTGAAGAACTTTATAAAGAGTGGAAACATAGAGGGGAAAGTAGAACAAGATTTCTTTGGAAATACAACGTCACCATTCAAAGCGATAAACAACCGAGTGATTGTTGCAGGCGAAGAGGAACTTGATGCAAACCCACGCTCAAGAAGTGCCAAATTAAGAATTGCCCAAAAAAAATAAACATTGGAAGATAACAAATACAACTCAGACGAAAAGGGGAAAGAAGCGAAAGAGGGCTCTAAAGAGGAGCACAAAAAACCCTCCATCTGGAGCATTCTAGGGGGAGATATCTTAGCCCACGAATTCTTAGGTAGACAGGTGCGTCTACTCATCCTCATAATGGTACTTACTATTATTTACATAGACAATCGATATAGCTGCCAACAAGAGATCATTCAAATTAGCAAGCTAGAGAAGGAGTTGACAGACGTAAAATATGATGCGCTAACTCGTTCATCCGAGCTGATGGAAAAAAGCCGCCAGTCACGTATCGAAGAGTACGTATCCAAACGAAATTCAAATTTACAAACAGCCACAAGCCGCCCTTACGTAATTTCAAACTAAACAAAGCATGAGCCCTAACAGCAAAAATCACATAACTCGCTTCTCCTTTATCGTATTTCTTATGATATTGATGGGCCTTGCTATTGTTGTGAAAGCCTCAATCGTTATGTTCAAAGAGCGAAGCTATTGGGCAGAAGTAGCCAAACGCTTTGTAAAAGAGGATATCATCTTATACCCCAACCGCGGAAACATTCTCTCTGCTGATGGACAACTAATGGCTAGTAGCCTACCTGAATTTCGCATCTTTATGGACTTCAAAGCAGGAGGAGAAGAGAAAGATAAAGCTCTGATTGAGAATTTAGACTCCATCTGTCGAGGGTTAAACAACCTCTTCCCTGATAAGAGTCGAGCGGAATTTAAACGCCACATCCTAAAAGGAAGAAAAGAGGGAAAAAGAAACTACCTACTCTACCCCGACCGCATCTCATACACCCAATACAAAGATGTTAAAAAATTGCCGGTCTTCAATTTAAGCAAAAACAGAGGAGGATTTCACGAACTAAGGTTTAACCAACGAAAAAAACCTTTTGGTTCGTTGGCCAAGCGCACATTGGGCGATATGTTTCCCGACTTAACAATGGGGGCCAAAAATGGACTTGAGCTCTATTACGATTCCATCTTACGTGGAACAAATGGGCTTACGCACAGAGAGAAGGTGATGAATCAATATTTAGACATCGCCGATGTTCCAGCCATCGATGGATGTGATATCGTCACAACCATCGATGTAGGTATGCAAGATATTGCGGAAAAAGCATTAGTCGATATGCTTGAATCTGTGAATGCATCCACTGGGGTCGCTCTGCTTATGGAGGTAGAAACTGGAGATATTAAAGCCATCGTCAATATGACTAAAGGGAGCGATGGAATTTACAGAGAGATACAAAACTACGCTATATCCGAGTTGATGGAGCCTGGTTCGACTTTTAAAACAGCCTCGCTAATGGTAGCACTTGAAGATGGGAAAGCAGACCCCAATCAAGTGATAGAGACAGGGAATGGAATCTATAGCATGTACGGAACCCCCATGAGAGACCACAACTGGAATCATGGAGGATACGGAAATTTAACGCTTACAGAGAGTATGATGAACTCTTCAAACATCGGTGTATCGAGATCTATTGACCAAGCCTACAACAAGAACCCCGATGAATTTGTTGCTGGATTGCATAGACTAGGCATAGACATGCCGCTCGATCTAGACATACCAGGTGCACAGAATCCCGTGGTTCAATTACCCGCACAAGCAAAGCGATCTAAGATCGATTTAGCTTGGATGTCTATTGGATATGGAACTCTCATTCCGCCAATTAGCACATTGGTTTTCTACAATGCCATCGCAAACAATGGGAAGATGATTAAGCCTCGCTTTGTTAAATCAATCATTCAAAACGGGAAAGTGATAGAAGAGAAGCCCATCGTTGTACTCAAGAAATCCATTGCCTCCTCCAAAACGATTGCCCAAACTCAGGAAATATTAGAGAAGGTAGTCAGCCATGGAACGGGAAAACAAGCTGGTTCAAGCCAATTCCGCGTAGCAGGAAAAACGGGGACAGCTCAGGTTGCTAAAGGTAAAGGAGGATATAAAACGGGGACAATCGAATATTTAGTAAGCTTCTGTGGCTACTTCCCGGCAGACGCGCCAAAATACAGCTGCATTGTAGCAATACGAAAAAGTGGGTCAGGTGCCTTTGGGGGAGCAACAGCAGGGGGAGTCTTTAAGAAAATAGCTGAAAGAGTCTTTGCAAAAAACCAAGTAACAAACTTGGCCGAAGCGAAAGACTCGGCAGCAGTCCTTGTCCCTAAAGTTAAAACAGGAGACCTCTCGGAGGTATCTTATGTGCTCGATGAAATAGATATAAACTTTTCAAAACCGGGCAAACGAATAGAAGAGGGAGTGCCACTTTGGGGAGATGCTACTATACAAAACGAGAAAATCAATCTCCAAGCACGAGAGCTGAATGAGAATACAGTACCCAGCGTGATAGGCATGGGAGCAAAAGATGCTATATTCCTACTCGAAAGCATGGGGCTTAAACCTACAATTAGCGGTGTAGGAAAGGTCTATTCTCAAAATCTTTCCCCTGGAAAATCGTTTAAAAAGGGAGAGAGAATACATTTAAAACTAACCTTGTAAAAATAGATAAGATGAAACTTGAACATCTCATTAACTCCATAGCAATCCATCAAAGGATTGGTAATGCTGCTGCTGAAATAGCAGGAATTCAAATTGATTCACGCTTGATTAAAGCCGGTGACCTCTTTATTGCTATCCGGGGAACACAAGCAGATGGACACAAATATATTGAGACTGCCATCGAAAAAGGGGCAATAGCAATTGTTTGCGAAAAGCTCCCAGAAGAGTTACAACCCCATATTACCTATTTGGAAGTAACAAATAGCGAAAAAGTTGCGGGACAACTAGCCACTCAATTTTATCAAAATCCTACAGCTAAATTAAAGTTAGTAGGGGTAACAGGCACCAATGGAAAAACAACGGTTGCAACACTACTCTACAAAACATTTCGTAAGCTAGGCCATAAAGTTGGATTAATCTCAACTGTGTGCAATATCATTGATGGTGAAATAATAGCAACAGAACATACAACCCCCGACCCCATTACGCTCAATCTACTACTTAGCAGAATGGTAGAGAGAGGGTGTGAATACGCCTTTATGGAGGTTAGCTCGCACGCCATAGCTCAAGAAAGAATTGGCGGATTGAACTTTGCTGGAGCCATTTTCACCAATCTAACTCGCGACCACCTAGATTACCACCTAACGGTCGATAACTATTTAAAAGCAAAGAAAAAATTCTTTGACGATCTATCTAAGGAGGCTTTTGCACTGACCAACATAGATGACCGAAATGGATTAGTCATGACACAAAACAGTCAAGCTAAAATTGCAACTTACTCACTACGTGCATTGAGCGACTACAAGGGTAAAGTATTGGAAGATAGCTTTGAAGGAATGTTGCTTGAGCTAAACAGTACAGAGGTTCATGTCCAATTCATTGGCCGATTCAATGCTTACAACCTGCTCGCTGTATATGGAGCCGCTTGCTTATTAGGCAAAAAATCGGAAGAGGTTTTAATTGCGCTCAGCACACTACGCCCCGTTGCAGGTCGTTTTGATTCATTGCGTTCCCCTCGCGGCTATAGCGCCATTGTAGATTATGCCCATACACCTGACGCTCTAGAAAATGTATTGAATGCTATCCAAGAGGTAGTACAAGGAAAAGGGAAAGTAATAACCGTAGTAGGAGCAGGTGGAAACCGAGACAAAGGAAAACGCCCTTTAATGGCACAAGAGGCTATCAAACAGAGCGACAGGGTGATAATCACTTCAGACAATCCCCGCTTTGAGGATCCACAAGAGATTATCAATGATATGCTAGTCGGAGTAGATAAAGAGAGTAGCCGAAAAGTGATCAGCATTGTCGACCGGAAAGAGGCCATTCGTACCGCTTGTATGTTTGCACAAGCAGGAGATGTAGTCTTAGTAGCTGGAAAAGGCCATGAAAATTACCAAGACATCAAAGGGGTAAAACATCATTTTGATGATAAAGAGATCATACTAAACCTCTTCGAAAACGAATAAAACGATATAAAACAGATATAATGCTATACTATCTATCTCAATTTTTAGCCGAACAGGGATTCCCAGGTGCAGGCGTGTTTAACTACATCTCATTCCGTGCACTTATGGCAATAATCCTTTCCCTACTTATCTCGGCTATTTTTGGAGAGTACTTTATTAAGTTCTTGAAAAAAAAGCAGATTACAGAGGTGCAAAGAGATGCCTCAATTGACCCTTTTAATGTACAGAAGACAGGAGTCCCCACAATGGGAGGAGTCATCATCATCGTAGCGATTTTACTTCCCTCTCTATTGTTAGGAAAGTTACACAACATCTATCTCATCCTGATGTTAATCACAACTGTGTGGCTCGGAGTATTGGGCTTCCTAGATGACTACATAAAGGTTTTTCGCAAAGACAAAGAGGGACTTCATGGCATCTTTAAGATCATCAGTCAGGTAGGGTTAGGCCTCATCGTAGGAGTAACACTCTATGCCAGTCCTGATGTAGTCATCAGAGAGAATATAGAAGTAAAAAAGGAGAGTCAAACGACAGAAATCACGCACAAGGATCAACACCAGAAATCGACTCAGACAACGATACCGTTCTTTAAGAACAACAACTTAGACTATGCCAACTTTGTACCCTTCTTGGGGAAATATGCACAGATAGGTGGATGGATTATCTTTGTTATTGTTACCATTCTCGTTGTAACAGCCGTTTCGAACGGAGCCAATTTAAATGATGGGATGGATGGAATGGCAGCGGGTAACTCCGCCATTATAGGAGTTACGCTGGGTATTCTTGCATATGTATCAAGTCACATTGAGTATGCTAGATACCTCAACATCATGTATATACCTGGAAGTGAAGAGTTGGTAATCTTTATTTGTGCATTCATCGGCGCCTTGATTGGTTTTCTTTGGTACAATGCCTTCCCTGCACAAATCTTTATGGGAGATACGGGAAGCCTCACCATTGGAGGGATTATCGCAGTATTTGCCATTATTATCCACAAAGAGTTACTGATTCCGATATTGTGTGGCGTCTTTTTAGTAGAGAATTTATCCGTAATTTTACAAGTTCGCTATTTCAAAAAAGGGAAGAAAAGAGGAATCAAACAGCGGGTTTTTAAACGGGCACCCATACATGACCACTTCCGCACCACAATGGCACAACTAGATCCTAGCTGTAGCTATCTATTTACAAAACCATCGAGTGTTTTTCACGAATCAAAAATAACTGTGCGTTTTTGGATTGTCACCATTGTGTTGGCAGCCATTACAATTATTACTTTAAAGATAAGATAAATCAATATGGAGAAGTCTAAAAGAATAGTCATATTAGGAGCTGGAGAGAGTGGTGTTGGAGCCGCTATTTTAGCTCACAAACAGGGATTTGACCTTTTTGTGTCAGACCTCTCTCCCATTAAAGAGTTTTACAAGAAAATGCTCGATGAACGAAACATCCAATGGGAAGAGGGAAAACATACTGAACATCTAATTCTGAATGCCGACGAAGTTATAAAAAGTCCAGGTATTCCACACGAGGCACCTATTATTCAAAAGCTAAAGGAGAAGAAGATACCCATTATCTCTGAAATTGAATTTGCAGGGCGATATACAAAAGCCAAAATGATTTGCATCACAGGTAGCAATGGAAAGACTACCACCACCTCACTTATATACCATATATTTAAGAAGGCGGGGCTTAATGTAGGATTAGCTGGTAATATTGGGAAAAGCCTAGCCTACCAAGTGGCAGAATCTAATTATGATTATTATGTGGTAGAGTTGAGTAGCTTTCAGTTGGATGATATGTACCAATTTCACGCAAATATAGCTGTGTTGATGAATATCACTCCAGACCACTTGGATCGCTACAACAACGAGATGCAAAACTATGTAGATGCTAAATTCCGCATCTTACAGAATCAAACAAGAGAAGATGCTTTTATCTTTTGGAGTGGAGACCCCATTATCCAAAAAGAGCTTAGCAAATATGGAATCTCTGCACAATTCTTTCCCTTCTCAGAAGAGAGAGAGAAAGATTCTGCAGCCTATTTGGATGGAAGCAAACTTTGCTTTACAAAACCGATTGAATTTAATATGGAACAAGAGGAGTTGGCACTAACAGGCACTCACAACCTATTTAATTCTATGGCCGCAGGCATATCTGCCAATATAGCAGGCATACGAAAAGAGTCTATCCGCGAATCACTTTGCGACTTTGAGGGTGTTGAGCATAGACTTGAAAAAGTGTGTCGCATCAAAGGTGTAGATTACATCAACGATTCAAAAGCAACCAATGTTAACTCTTGTTGGTACGCACTGCAAAGTATGAAAACAAAAACGGTTTTAATCCTAGGAGGGAAGGATAAAGGGAACGATTACGACCAAATAGCTGATCTAATCAAAGAAAAATGTACGGGACTTATCTTTTTAGGGTTAAATAATGATAAATTAAATAAATATTTTTCTACATTTGGAATTCCTACAGCGGATGTACAAAAAATGGAAGATGCTGTAGACGCTGCATATCGTATGGCAAAGAAAGGAGAAACGGTCTTATTAAGTCCGTGTTGTGCCAGCTTTGACCTATTTAGCAGCTATGAAGATAGAGGAACACAATTTAAAGAGTGCGTAAGAAAACTATAAAGAGACAATGGGCATCATCAAAGATCTATTTAAAGGTGACAAAGTTATTTGGATTATATTCCTATGCTTCTGTTTTATCTCTATTGTAGAGGTATTTAGTGCTACTAGCACCTTGACCTATAGCACGGGAAATCACTTGCAACCGATTAAGAATCACAGCTACTTTTTAATGGGGGGCCTCGTTATTGCTCTTATCACCCACAGGATACCCTGTGTCCTTTTTCAAATTCTTGCCTATATCATTTATCCCCTTGCTTTTATACTATTATCTGTAGTACTGGTCATGGAAAAGATTAATGGAGCCTCACGCTGGATAGAAATTCTAGGAGTTAGTTTTCAACCTTCCGAATTTGGGAAAATGGCTGTTGTACTAGCGACAGCAGTTATACTTTCACGCCTTCGAGATGAGAAAGGGGCAACAGTCAAAGCATTTAAATACCTTCTGGTAATAGATGGAATTATTGTCTGCTTAATCTTTCCTGAAAACTTCTCTACTTCAATCATTCTTTCTGCGGTTGTCTTTGCTATGATGATTATAGGAGAGATACCATGGAAAGTGCTAATCAAGCTAGGAGCAGGATGCTCCATTCTAGTGCTACTGACCTTTGGAGTCATCTCTATAGTTCCTGTTGAAAAGTTATCACAGAATATGGTAACCCACCGCATAGAGACGTGGCAAAGAAGAATTAGAGATTTCAATGAGGATAAGAAAGCGGTTCCTGCTGCCAAATACGATGTACAAAACAATTCGCAAATAGCACATGCAAATATCGCAATAGCCTCAAGCCACATCATCGGAAAGCTTCCTGGGAATAGCGTACAGCGAGATTTTCTCCCACAAGCCTATTCCGATTTTATCTTTGCCATTATTCTTGAAGAGTTGGGATTGTTAGGAGGAGTTTTTGTTGTAATACTCTATATCTGGCTATTGATGCGCATTGGAAAGATTGCTCGACGAATAGCAAAACATAGCGGCAAACTATTTCCTGCATACCTCATTATGGGTATTGGAATACTTTTTGTCTTACAAGCAATGGTAAATATGATGGTTTCCGTTGGGCTTTTCCCCGTTACAGGACAACCACTGCCTCTTATCAGCCGAGGTGGTACATCTATATTGATGAACTGCATATACATTGGAATGATTTTGAGTGCAAGTAGATATGCACAAGAGAAAGAAGAGGAGAGCAAAGAGAAGGAAATGCTGACAAACGAATTAAGCCCAAAAGAGGAGATAGAACTTTTGCTTGCTAAGGTAAAAGACGCTGATATAAATTCTGAGGAAGAGTTGATAAAAGAGCCCTTTTAAGAGATCTCTTTTCAACCCCTACAAGCTGTAAAAAGCTATCAACAGCATGGGAATCAAAAAAAAGGAGCGGATAAAAGGCACTTAAAAAAATGAGTATGACAAATGAATTAAGATTTATAATTAGCGGAGGAGGAACTGGAGGACACATCTTTCCTGCTATTGCTATAGCCAATGCTATAAAAGCGCAACTACCGAATGCAGAGATTCTATTTGTTGGCGCAGAGGGCAGAATGGAGATGGAGCGGGTACCTGCAGCTGGTTATCCCATCAAAGGAGTTCCGGTGATGGGATTTGATAGAAAACATTGGTTCAAGAACATAAAGGTGATACTAAAACTGATTAAGAGCCAATGGATGGCTCGACAAATCATAAAATCATTTAAACCGCACGTCGCTGTTGGAGTGGGTGGATATGCCAGTGGACCTATCTTAAAAGCTGCTGGAATGATGAACATTCCCACATTGTTACAAGAACAAAACTCATACGCTGGAATAACGAATCGATTGCTTGCTAAAAAAGCTCGAAAAGTTTGCGTTGCCTACGAAGGGATGGAACGCTTCTTCGATAAAAAGAAGATTATTCTAACAGGAAATCCAGTTAGACAAGAGCTGTTACAACCAGTAACCAGCAAAGAGGAGACCCTAAAGAGATGGGGATTAGACCCACAGAAAAAGACAATCCTCATTTTAGGAGGTAGTCTGGGAGCACGCACACTCAACCAAAGCGTAATGACTCATTTAAAAGAGATTCAAAACGAAGAGGTGCAATTTATTTGGCAAACAGGAAAATACTACATTGAAGAGGTACGTCGTTTAATAGCAAAGGAGGGACCTTTTCCTATGATTTTCGCCACAGACTTTATAGATGATATGAATGGCGCTTACCAAGCTGCTGATTTAGTGATTAGCCGAGCAGGAGCAGGCTCTATCTCTGAACTTTCTCTACTGAAAAAAGCGGTAATATTGGTTCCTTCACCCAATGTATCAGAAGACCACCAAACACAAAATGCGTTGGCTTTGGTCAGAAAAGAGGCTGCTCTTTATATAAAAGATGAGGAAGCCGTTGATACATTGATTCATAAAGCAATAGCAACCGTCAAGGATTCTATACTTTTAGAGAGACTAAGTAAACAAATTGCTCTATTGGCACACACCAATTCGGCAGAAACAATAGCCAACGAAGTAATTCAACTGGCCCATAGTTATAAAGAAGAAAATGGATATTAATCAAATCAAATCACTCTATTTCATCGGTGCAGGAGGTATTGGCATGAGTGCATTGGTACGCTATTTCCTCTCGCAAGGTATGCGTGTGGGAGGCTATGACCGCACACCCAGCGAACTTACCGAGAAACTTATCAGCGAAGGAGCATGGATACATTACGAAGATAATATAGAACAACTTCCAAAGGAGTTTTTGCAGAAAGAGAGCACTTTGATTGTCTATACGCCTGCCATACCTGCAACGCACCAAGAGCTATCTTACTTTCAGCAATCGGGTTTTGAAATCCAAAAGCGCTCACAAGTGCTAGGACTGCTGACACGTGCAAGAAAAGGGGTATGCGTAGCTGGTACACACGGCAAAACAACAACCTCTACCATGGTAGCTCACCTTTTGTATGAGTCGCCAGTAGGGTGCAATGCCTTTCTAGGTGGTATCTCAAAAAACTACGACACCAATCTTCTTCTATCAACTACGAGCGACTATGTGGTTATAGAGGCCGATGAGTACGACCGCTCTTTCCACCAACTCTCTCCATGGATGAGTGTCATCACATCTACAGATCCTGACCACCTCGACATTTATGGCACCGAGGAGGCTTACTTGGAAAGTTTCAACAAGTACACCTCGCTTATTCAAAAAGATGGATTCCTTTTGATTCGTAAAGGGATTAAACTTGCTCCCAACGTACAAGAGGGGGTAACAATTTACACCTATTCGATGAATGAGGGGGAATTTCATGCCGAGAACATACGCATTGGCGGAGGTGAAATCTTTTTTGATTTTATCTCACCATTGGGAAACATAAAGGATATTCAGTTGGGCGTACCTATTGAAATAAACATTGAAAATGGTATCGCTGCAATGGCGATGGCACAACTTTGCGGTCTTTCAGAGGAGCACATCAGACGAGAGATGGCTCGCTTTAAAGGGGTCGATCGCAGGTTTGATTTCCAAATAAAGAGTGAGAAAATTGTTTTCTTAAATGATTACGCACATCACCCTAAAGAGATTAAAGCCTCCATCTCCTCAGTCAAAGCTCTCTACCGCGACAAAAAAATAACCGTTGTCTTTCAACCACACCTCTATAGCCGAACGCATGACTTCTATCGCGAGTTTGCAGAAAGCCTATCGTTAGCAGATGAAGTTATTTTGCTAGATATTTACCCTGCACGTGAATTACCTATCCCAGGAGTTAGTAGTCAATTAATTTATGACTATATTTGTAACGACATTGAAAAGGTTCTTTGCAAGAAAGAGTTACTGCTAGAGGTTATTCAACAGAAAGATATAGAAGTATTAATTACATTAGGGGCAGGTGATATTGAACAATACACCACTCCTATCAAGCAGCTACTTTTAAATAGATGATAAAACGGATTTCTACACTCATTTTTTCCATATGCATAGTCACATATATTCTATTGGCTATGACATGGTTTAATGCGGAGCCAACTGATATAGTTTGTAAGGATTTACTCGTGGAAGCCAAAAATCCATTGCCTTATCACTCTATTTCAAAAGCGGAGATTCTAGTATTACTCGAAAAACAAGGACTTTCACCCATAGGGCGTAAAATTGGCGACATAAACACGCAAGTAATTGAGAAAGTCTTGAAGGAGCATTTGTTGGTTGAGAAGGTGGCCTGTTATCGTACGCCTAGTTCCTCTATAGGAATATCTATCACCCAACGAACGCCTATTATGCGAATTATTCCCCAAAATGGCAACAGTTATTATATCGATAGCAAAGGGGAGGTGATGTCACTCATTAATACCCCGGCTCACGTTGTTATAGCTACGGGAAATATAACGAGAGAATTTGCAACCAAAGAACTCTTTACACTTGCTACCTATTTGTATAGCGAGCCTTTTTGGAGAGCACAAATAGAGCAGGTACACGTTACAGCCAATAAAGAGTTAGAATTAGTTCCTCAAGTGGGAGAACATCTTATTTTTTTAGGAAAACCCAAAGAGTATAAGGAGAAGTTCGCACGGTTGAAGACATTTTACACAAAAGCATTAAATAAAGTAGGCTGGGATAAATACAGCCGCATAAGCTTAGAGTTTAGCAATCAAATTATTTGTACAAAAAAAGAGAAGTGAGATTATGGTAGCAACAGAGTTTATTGTAGCAATAGAACTGGGTTCATCCAAAATGATAGGAATAGCAGGACAGAATCTTCCAGATGGAACGATTCAAGTATTAGCTATCTCAAGCCGAGAATCTACTAGTTTTATACGAAAGGGGAAAATCTACAATTTAGATAAAACCGCCTACAACCTTACTTTAATTATAAAAGAGCTAGAAGAGACTCTTAAAGCAACGATTAATAAGGTATATGTAGGCATTGGAGGACAATCTCTTCAAACACTAGCCAATACCGAAGTAGTACACTTCGAAGAGGAGACTAAAGTTTCGCAAGAGCTAATAAATACGCTGATTGACCGAAACACGGGAACTCCTATTGCAGAGAAAGATATCTTGGAGGTTATACCACAAGAGTATAAGCTAGGTATTAATTCTCTAACAGAACCTGTAGGGGTTACCTGCACACGCCTAGAGGCCAATTTCTTAAACATTGTAGCACGCAACAGCCTGAAGCAAAACATTGATAGTTGCTTTAGACAAGCGCGCATAAAAATAGCTGACTATGCCATCGCACCACTGGCATTGGCCAATTTGGTTTTGTTACCCAACGAAAGACGTTCGGGTTGTGCATTGGTTGATTTTGGGGCAGATACCACAACGGTTTGTGTCTATAAAAACAACATTTTGCGCCACCTAGCAGTTATCCCTTTGGGAGGAAGCAATATTACCAAAGACCTTTGCAGCCAAAAGCTCGAAGAGGAAGAGGCTGAAAAGCTTAAAATATTATATGCCAACGCCTATACGAATCCAAGCAACAAAGAGGAAGAGAGTGGCTTGAACTATGCCTTGGAAGGAAAGCGACCCATAGCAGAAGAGCTCTTTAATGACATTGTAGAGGGACGAGTAACTGAAATCTTGATCAATGTGCTTAAACAGATTGAGCTATCAGGCTACCGAGATAAACTGTTGGAAGGAGTTGTTTTCACAGGAGGGTCGTCAGGAATTAAAAACATAGCACGAGCTTTCCAGCAATTAAGCAATATTGAGCGAGTTCGGGTAGAGAAAGGATCTCAAGTGATCGTTGAGGCACCCGCTAAAATCAATAAAAATGAAATTAGCAACCTAGCCTTAGCCATTCTACACTATGGAAAGGAGAATTGTTGCAAGCCTGAGGTTAAAGTTGTCCCTCCCAAGGTAGAAGAGAAGAAAGTTGAGAAAGTTGAGAAAATTGAAAAAGTTGTAACTGAGGAGCCCAAAAGCGAACCACTACAATTTAATCTATTCAACGAAGAGAAGATAGAAGTTGTAGAGAAGACGAAAGAAGAGATGCTCCCTCCAGTAGAGGTTGTAGTCAAGCCCTCTATCTCTACAAATAGTGACAATGACGATTTGACACTTAAAACTCATCGTTGTGACTTGCTCATTAAAAAAGCTACCATGAAGAAGCAAAACGGGCAGTTCGAAGAGGCACTCAGAGAGTTTGAAGAGGCTTTGGCACTCAACATCTCGGATAGAACCGCTACCATTAATCAACACATCGAAGAGATTAAACATCTTACAAAAAACAACAGTTGGTTTGGAAAGGTCAAAAGCCAAATTAGCCGTTGGTCAGATTCGATTACAGAGGAACACTAAATTATTACATCAACCTATAGATAAACAAGAGATATGTCTGATGAAACCATAATTCCATTCGATTTCCCTACTACACCCAGTATCATCAAGGTGATTGGGGTAGGTGGAGGCGGTAGTAATGCCGTCAATCATATGTATAAAGAGGGAATACACGACGTTACTTTCGTCGTGTGCAACACCGACTACCAAGCACTAAAAGGGTCACCAGTACCCATCAAAATACAACTCGGCTCAGAAGGATTGGGAGCTGGGAACAAGCCCAAACGAGCAAAAGAGGCAGCTGAAGAGAGCATTGAAGATGTAAATAACATGCTAAATGATGGATGCAAAATGGCTTTTATCACTGCAGGAATGGGGGGTGGAACCGGAACTGGTGCTGCACCCATCATCGCCAAAGCAGCTCGAGAACTTGGCATACTTACGGTGGGAATCGTAACCATTCCTTTCCGATTTGAGGGAAACCGAAAAATAGACCAAGCCCTAGATGGAGTAGAAGAGATTAGCAAATATGTAGATGCACTGTTGGTAATCAACAACGAACGTTTGCGAGAGATCTATTCGAATATGAGTTTGATGGGCGGCTTTGCAGAAGCCGACAACACACTCTCTATTGCAGCCAAAAGCATTGCTGAAATCATCACGATTAAGGGAGAGATAAACTTGGACTTCAACGATGTCAAAACCGTAGTCAAAGATGGTGGAGTAGCCATCATGAGTACAGGTTATGGCGAAGGAGAGAACCGAGTTAGCAAAGCCATTGAAAATGCACTCAACTCACCACTCTTAAATAACAACGACGTATTCAATTCAAAGAAGGTACTCTTCAACATCTCCTACTCGAATCAACAAGAGATTCAAATGGAAGAGATGAATGAGATACATGAATTCATGAGCAAATTTGATAACGATGTAGAGACCAAATGGGGAGTATATATCGATGAAGCGCTGGGTGATCAAATCAAATTCACCATTTTAGCAACTGGATTTGGCATTAAGAATGTGCCAGGTATGGAGCATAAAATGACATTTGAGGAGGAGCAAAAAGTGGTAGAACAGGAGGAGAAGGATGATAAAAACCAACGCCGTAGAAATGACTTTTACGGAAAGGGAGCTTCAAAAAATTGCCCTCGTAAGAAGCGATACTACACCCACACCTTCGATATGAATGAGTTGGATAACGACGCACTCATCAATGAACTGGAAGAGCTGCCTACCTTCTCGCGGACACGCAACCAATTGGAAGGCATTCAAGCTAAAATGGCTGAAATAAACGAACAGGTAAATAGCCAAATAGAACCAGAGGAAGAGAACGCTAAAATATATTTTTAATGCACACTTCTCCATCTTGGACTTTGAATTAGTTACATCATTTTAAAATAGAAGAACATGGAATTATTTGATCTAATCAGCAACGATATTAAAGAGGCTATGAAAGCCAAAGACAAAGTAAAACTAGAAGCATTGAGAAATGCAAAGAAATACTTTATCGAAGCTAAAACAGCACCTGGAGCTGGCGATTCACTAACAGACGAAGCGGCAACTAAGATTATACAAAAACTTGTTAAACAAGGAAAAGACTCTGCTACATTGTACCAAGAACAGGGACGTACAGACCTAGCTGATGTTGAAATCGCACAGGTAAAAGTGCTTGAAGTATACTTGCCACAACAAATGAGCGAGGCTGAATTAACCGTTGCTCTACAAGCCATTATTGAAAAAGTGGGAGCTACTGGCCCTCAAGATATGGGAAAAGTAATGGGCGCAGCTACGCAAGCATTGGCAGGAAAGGCTGAAGGAAGAGCCATCTCCGCCAAGGTAAAAGAGCTGCTCACTCAATAAAAGAACAACACACTACTCCCTCCTACTACGGAATTGAGTAAAAATATCCTTCACTCTTCACACTTATTGATTATCAAAGTGTTAGGGTGAAGGATCGCTTTTTTAGAGCGGTTTATTCTTCACCCTCTCTTCAACGAGTAATTCCTCTCCGATGAAGTTTAAAGCCTTTAGAATATCGCTTGATTTTCTAATAATAGGATCCAGCAAAAACAAATAAGTTTCAATTTAGCCCTATTCCAGTAAGTTTATCAAAAAAAACAGCGCGAAATCTCCTCACAATAGCCATTGCTCCTTTCATTCAAAAGATTGCATTAACCGCTCACGAAAAGAGCTCCTGTAAAATATCTAGCGACTTTAAACGGGGGAAATTGGGGAGATGCAGGGAGTAATACTCATTTAAAAGAGTCAAACAACGATTTCGCTCCCCCCTACTCATTTTAAAAAGATGCATCGTATCGTAATTCATACGCATTAAGGTGTGGATGCGAGAAGACTCTTCAGCATTGATATAAGCCAAGTGAGAAGGAGGCGTTGAGGTAAAACTACCCGCCTGTAGATCGAAATAGAAACCCGGCTCATACCCTTTCGTATGGGGATAGAGACCCAAGAAACGGGTAAATCGCATTAAAAAGAGGATGTGAAAATTGGAGAAATTCTGCTTGCAATGGTCCAACCAATCGATTGAATGGAGCAAATAACTGAACAAAAGTTCATTCTCACTCTCTTCACGAAGTGCTTTCGTGAGAAATTCAGCCAAGAAAAGAGCAATCGCTGACTTAAAAGGATCGTAAGGAATGGATTGAAAGGGATAAAAAGATTTTGCCTCCTTCACCTTACTCAAACTAGAAGAGGACTTAAAGTTGGCTTCAAATTCAACAATCGAGAGGGGTTGAAAAAGTACATTCTTAAGGACGGAATTACGTGAACGGGGAATAGAGACTAAAAAAGAGCCCCTTCCACCATGCTGGGTATACATTTCAACCACGTTCGACGAATCGTTGTATTTTAGGGTACGAAGGACAATACCGACCGTTTTCTGCCACATAGTTTTTCTGATTATTTTAGTAGATAGCCACTCTATTGAGTACAAAAGTACAATTTCCTCTCTTTTTTCAATCTCTGAATCAAAAAAAATAGCGATTTATTTGTCAGTTAAGAAAATGTTCCTACCTTTGCATCCGCTAACAAGAGGATTCGTTCTTTTAATAGCAACAAATAGGAGGTCCATTCGTATATCGGTTAGTACTCAAGATTTTCATTCTTGCAAGGGGGGTTCGACTCCCCCATGGACTACTAAATAAAAATAATAACAGAACCATTTAAAGGTTAGTCGAGATGGCAAATCACAAATCATCAATCAAGAGAATCAGACAGGAAGAGAAGAGAAGACTTCACAACAGATATTATGCAAAAACTATGCGTAACGCTGTTAAAAAACTTCGCGCAACTACTGACAAAGCTGAAGCTATTGCACTTTTTCCAGGTGTTCAAAAAATGTTAGATAAACTAGCAAAGCGTAACATCATTCACAAAAACAAGGCTTCTAACTTGAAGTCTAAGTTATCTGCTCGCATTAGCAAATTAGCTTAAGCATCGTCTTAAACAATTAAAAGATAAAATTGGCTGGATCTTCGGGTTCAGCCTTTTGTCATTTACAGGCAGCTGCACAGCAAGCCAAAAAACATCCTCAAACAACACGCCAAAGATGCGCTTGTTTGAGATAAAAGATGCGCTCGTTTTATCCAAAACAAGCGCATCTTTTGATCAAAACGAAAGCACCTTTTAGCCAAGAGCCCATCGCCCACTCTTACAAATAGAGAGAAAGCGCTAACAGGAGAGTAATCTGTTGATTATTAGAACCCTACAAAAGCAAGAAATCCTGCAAAAAAAGCGAAATAAAAAAGAGAGAATACACTCTTTTTTTTTACATCTATCACCCATTTTTTTACACAAAAAAAGGTTTCATTTCAGCCTTTTTTGCTACCTTTGAAAGCTAATAAATAAGATAACGAATCAAACACATGACTGAAGAAGAAATAATAAGCGGTGGCGCAAACTATTCGGCCAGTAACATCCAAGTACTCGAAGGATTGGAAGCTGTCCGCAAGCGCCCTGCAATGTATATTGGAGACATCAGCGAAAAAGGGTTGCACCATTTGGTGTACGAGGTGGTAGACAACTCTATCGACGAGGCACTGGCAGGATACTGCAACCGCATTGAAGTAACAATCAATGAAGACAACTCCATTACCGTAATGGACAACGGTCGTGGTATTCCGGTAGACTTTCACGAAAAAGAGCAAAAATCGGCACTTGAAGTGGTTATGACGGTTCTCCATGCTGGGGGTAAATTTGACAAAGGATCCTACAAAGTATCTGGAGGTTTACACGGGGTAGGTGTATCGTGTGTAAATGCACTCTCTACACATCTAAAGACCAATGTCTATCGCAATGGCAAAATCTACCAACAAGAGTACAGCTGCGGTAAACCCCTTTACCCCGTAAAAGAGGTTGGCGAGACAACGCTAAATGGTACACAACAAACCTTTTGGCCCGACCCATCTATCTTTACGGTTACAGAATACAAATATGATATTTTACAGGCACGCCTTCGCGAGCTGGCTTACCTAAATAGTGGTATTAAAATCAGCCTTACGGACCTACGCACCAAAGATGAAGAGGGAAACTCACATAAAGAAGAGTTTCTTTCAGAAGATGGAGTGAAAGAGTTTGTACGCTTTTTGAACCGCAACAACGTATCACTGATTGAAGATGTAATCTATTTAAATACAGAGAAGCAGGGAGTACCCATTGAGTGTGCTATAATGTACAACACGGGCTACCGCGAAAGCCTACACTCCTATGTAAATAACATCAACACCCACGAAGGGGGTACTCACGAAGGAGGGTTCCGTTCGGCACTCACACGCGTACTTAAAAAGTATGCCGAAGAGAGCAAGATGCTCGAAAAAGCCAAAGTTGAAATCTCAGGTGAAGACTTCCGTGAAGGACTCATTGCCGTTATTTCAGTAAAGGTGGCAGAGCCTCAATTTGAAGGACAAACCAAAACCAAGTTGGGTAACAGCGAGGTAAGTGGCGCGGTAAACCAAGCAGTAGGTGAAGCACTTAGCAACTACCTAGAAGAGCATCCCAAAGCAGCTAAAACCATTGTCGAAAAGGTGATTCTAGCAGCAACGGCTCGTATTGCTGCACGCAAAGCACGTGAGTCGGTACAACGCAAAAGCCCGATGGGCGGTGGCGGACTACCTGGCAAACTAGCAGACTGTTCAAGCAAAGATCCATTTGAGTGTGAACTATTCCTAGTGGAAGGTGACTCGGCGGGTGGATCAGCCAAGCAAGGTAGAAGCCGTGCTACACAGGCCATCCTGCCACTACGTGGTAAGATCTTAAATGTGGAGAAAGCGATGTGGCACAAAGCCTTTGAGAGTGACGAGGTAAATAATATCATCCAAGCATTGGGCATTCGTTTTGGAGTAGATGCAGAGGATAGCAAAAAAGCCAACCTCGATAAGCTACGCTATCACAAGGTCGTTATCATGACCGATGCCGACGTCGATGGTTCACACATCGACACCCTTATTATGACTCTCTTCTTCCGCTACATGCCCGAGATTATCGAGAACGGTCACCTTTACATTGCCAATCCCCCACTCTACCTCTGTTCAAAAGGGAAAGTGAAGGAGTATTGCTACAGCGAGGATGCACGTCAACTGTTCATCCAAAAGTATGCAGATGGATCTGAATCGGGTGTACACACACAACGTTACAAAGGTTTGGGTGAGATGAACCCAGAGCAGTTGTGGGAAACAACCATGAACCCAGAGGGACGTATTTTGAAACAGGTAACCATCGAAAATGCAGCCGATGCAGATTACATCTTCTCGATGTTGATGGGTGATGAGGTAGCACCTCGCCGTGATTTCATTGAAAAAAATGCCACTTACGCCAACATTGATGCATAAGTAACGATCATTCTTCCAAAGAGAATCAGTTCGATAAAAAGGAGTCTTGAATATTTTTCAAGGCTCCTTTTTCCATTCCTTACCCCCCTAGAGATACTCCAATGGAAGAATTAAGGTAATAGAATAACCAAAAAAAAGAAGTAGCCAAATAGAGGGAGTAATAAAAAATAAAAAAATTTACAACCCATACCGAGCTTTTCCGATTTAAAAAACTACATTTGGAAAACGAATCTATGATACAAAATCTATAATACAAACATCATGAAACTCATATTCCGCATTTACTACCACACTACGTGGGGAGAAAAGCTAGGGGTTACCTTGGCAAATAACCACGCTATTATTGAGCTAAGCTCAGAGGATGGAGATTTTTGGGAAGGAAGTGTAGAAGTTGCAGGAGGCTATCCGAATGACTTCCTCACCTACCAATATCTTCTTCTTAAAGAGGGAAAAGTTATTCGCCGAGAGAGAGGCTACCAGCCACACAGCATCTGCTTGAACCACCCTCAGTCAGCAACCCTCCTCATCGAAGATAGCTGGAGAAATCTACCTGAAGAGTCTTATCTCTACAGCTCAGCCTTCTACAAAGAGGTGGCCACCATACATGCCCTTCCACAAGCACCTCAAGGAGAGAGCCTTACCATCCGTGCACGCTGTGCAACCATTCATGGTGAACAGACACACTTGGCACTCTTGGGAGACCAACCCATTTTAGGCAATTGGAAGGAGAAAGAGGCACTGCTTATGCAAGAGGTTTCACCCAATGAGTGGATGGTCACCATCTCCCAAAAAGGGCTAACTTTCCCCATATCCTTCAAGTTCGTAGGGTATAATGCGGAGAAAAAAGAGGTTATAACCTGGGAAGAGGGAGAAAATAGAGAGATCGAAATGATTCCCCAAGGCAGTTTTGAAAGCTACATTATGCCAGAGAAGAGTGTCAAACTCAACAAAGAGCAATACAAAGTGGCAGGAACAGCCATCCCTGTTTTTTCACTTCGAAGCGAAGGAAGTGCAGGCGTAGGCGACTTTGGCGACTTAAAGAAGATGGTAGATTGGGCAGTAAAGACCAATCAAAAAATCATACAAATCTTACCTATCTACGATACTACCATTACACACACGTGGAAAGACTCTTACCCCTACAATAGCCTATCTATCTACGCTTTCCACCCCATGTATATCGACCTTCGGGGATTACCCAAACTGGCAAATGCAGAGACAATGGAAACCTTTGAAGCAAAGCGTATCCAACTAAATGAGCTGCCAGAAATGGACTACGAGGGGGTAAATCAGTTGAAAAAAGCCTATCTGCAAGCACTCTTCCTACAAGAGGGAAAAAGTGTATTAGCCTCTGCCGACTATTTAAAATTCTTTGAAGAGAATAAAGAGTGGCTGTTGCCTTATGGTGCCTTCTGCTATTTAAGAGATTTATATGGCACGGCCGACTTCTTGCAATGGCCCGCCCACACAAAATATAAAAAAGAGAGTATTGAAGCTATTTGCGAAGTGGGAAGCCCCTACTACGAAAAAATTGCATTCAACTACTATGTGCAATATCTGCTACACATCCAGCTACTAGAGGCAGCTAACTATGCCCGCCAAAATAGAATCATCTTAAAAGGAGATATCCCCATTGGAATCAGCCGTAACAGCGTAGAGGCGTGGGTAGAACCATACTATTTCAACGGAGATGGAGAGGCAGGAGCTCCTCCTGATGCATTCTCTACCAAAGGACAAAATTGGGGACTTCCTACCTACAACTGGGAGGTGATGAAACAAGACAACTACCAATGGTGGCAAAAACGGTTAAAGAAAATGGCTGAATACTTCACAGCCTATCGCATTGACCACATCCTAGGATTCTTCCGCATTTGGGAGATTCCAACCCACTCGGTGCACGGCTTGTTGGGACAATTTAACCCAGCACTTCCTATGAGTATCGGTGAGATAGAGAGCTATGGCATCCACTTCCAAAAAGAGTTTATGACACTTCCTTTCATCAATGAAGAGCTTATACAAAACTATTTTGGCGACAATGCACTCTTTGTCAAAGAGACCTTTTTAGAAAGAAGCCACTACGATGTATATAGAATGCGAGAAGAGTTTAAAACCCAACGAGCAGTTGAACGATACTTCGAAGGAAAAACAGATGCCCAATCAGTCAATTTGCGTGAAGGTATTTATGCGCTTATCAGCAATGTACTTTTTGTAGCTGACCACAAAGATAGCTCGCTCTATCACCCACGCATCAGCGCACAACAAGATTACACCTATAGTCGACTAAATAATGATGAAAAAGAGGCCTTTAACAACCTCTATAACGACTATTTTTACAAGCGTCACAACCAGTTTTGGTACAATGAAGCGATGGAGAAATTACCTATCCTCATCCAATCGAACCCGATGCTCGTATGTGGAGAAGATTTAGGTATGGTACCCGAATGTGTTCCATGGGTAATGGAACAGTTGCAAATTTTGACGCTCGAGATAGAGCGTATGCCTAAAGATCCAATGCACCAATTTGGAGAGGTGTGGAACTACCCCTACCCATCTGTTTGTACCATCTCTACACACGATATGAACAACCTACGTGGATGGTGGGAAGAGGATCGTCAAGTGACAGCCAACTACTACTATCACCGATTGGGACGCCATGGGGAGCTTCCTCAAAGTGCATCAGGTCAGATATGTGAAGAGGTTGTTGCCCGACACTTAGCATCTCCTTCACTACTCGCCATTTTGGCTTTTCAAGATTGGTTATCTATCGATGAGTCTCTACGTGAGAAATCGTGGGAGAAAGAGCGAATCAACCTTCCTTCCAATCCACAACACTATTGGAGATATCGTATGCCTCTCACACTAGAAGCATTGATGGGAGAAGAGAACTTCAACCAAACCATCGGAGATTTAATTCGATCTTCAAGGAGATAAAGAGATTATTTCAACCCTTGGTTGAAAATTAACAAACTCTCTCTTTCCACTAAAAAGCCCCATTCAAACAGAACTAATCTGTTTGAATGGGGCTTTTTCTTTTTATCTAAATCCTGTTTACTAACAAACAGAAGCAGATAAGATTGTTGCGTTTTAAAAAAGCGTTTTCCTCTGAGAGCTCAACCTTTTGACAACCGCCAACCTTTTCCCAAAGAGCAGCCACTCATTTATCACTGCAAGTTCATAATTTCCTCCTCAAAATTTTCCTTACTACCCACTGCTTTGTGACGCATCTTGCTCCGATAGTTGTAAATCGTTGCAAGCGAGTAACCTAAAAAGTGAGCGATTCGGGCACTGTCAGTAACCCCCAAACGAATCAATGCAAAAATACGAAGTTCGGTAGTAAGCAGCTCGCCCGGCTTGGGAGATATTTGTGCATCCTCTACTAGAAGTTTATTAAAAGAGGAGATATAGTGTGGAAAGAGTTTCAAAAAAGAGTTGTCAAACTCTTTATAGAAAGCCTTTCGCTCATCTTTCATTAACTGCTCCGACTTTATAGCAGCATACAAATCCTCCAAGCGAGAGGACTTGGCCAACTTTGCCAACGAACGTCTATATGCCTCCAGTTTATCTAGGTAGGATACACAACGGTCCAAGTAGTGAGCGATGTAAACCTCTTTGATTCGCCCCGTCTGCCCCAGCTCGCTATTCATGGTGTGCAATTGTTCATTGGCTAGACTCAAGGTGCGGCGCATAGCACTCAACTTACGCATCCAGCGATAGAGGAAAAAGACAGCTGCCGACAAAAAAAGTGAGAGGATGGAGATAAATACTAATAAGAGGTGTGCATTTCTCTTTTCACTCGCTGCTTTCAGCTTATAAGCCTTATCAATAATGGGAAAAAACTGCGTCACCTCAATAAAGCGCAAACGAGCATTGCACGAAGCAGCATCTTCCATGGAACAATTTAAGTAGCGATAGGCACGTGTCAAGTCACCTTGCTGGTACATCATTTGCGCTAGCTTCTGCAAAGAGGCATACTCGCGGGTAGCCGATTCAAGATCTAAAATCGCTGTTGCTGCCAAATGATAATTCCTCTTTTCCACCTGATTCAAGGAGTTATAGAGCTCATACAGCGCATAATTTATATAGATCTCCTGCCGCAAAGTGGGCTTTTCTTCCAATAACGAATGAAGTTTTTCAAGACTCTGCTCCGCTTTTCCCAAAAAAACAGCCTCCTCTGCCTTGCTTATTTCTCGGTCAATCTCGTTGTGAGTCGTTGCAATAACCGAATCACGGTAGCAGTTGGTTATCTCAATATATTTCTGTTTCTCCTCTTTGTGGTTCGTATAATCTGCCAACCACCCGTAGCAAGCACGATTGGTTCGGTAGTAATAATTCAACATGTCACCATCCAATTCACCCACAGCAACCGCTTTGAGCTGTTCGATAGACTCTGCATACATCCCCATCACACCCATCACCTCTGCACGGTTAATAAAGATCTCATTCCTTCGTTCCGGTTCATTTAAGAGAGGAAGCATTGCCAGTTTTCTATCAATGTAGTACAAAGCGGAGTCTGCTTGGTAGTGGAGGTACAAGGTAAAGAGAGAGCCACACAAATCATATTGCTTGTCAACCTCCTTCGAGAGGATTAACTGCTGCTTGATAGACTCTATTTGACTCTCCCGCTCGTGGTGAAAACGATCCTTCTCTTCAATCACCTTGTCCAATTTTTCCAACAACTCTTCATTAATAGAACTATGTCCCCAGAGAGTTGTAACTGGGAAAAAGAGGAGAGAGAAAAGAGAAAAGAGGTAAGTTCTCATAAGGAATTTCATTTAGAAGTCGGGCAAATATAACTATATATATCAATAATCTCATAAAAAAGAGAAAATTCTTTTCTATAAAAGCTTCTATTTTCCAAAAATAAAAAATGGATAATTCTCTAATTATCAAGAATAAAGCAAAACAAAAGAGTTATATTTTTGTTATAAATTCAATAAAGCTTCATTATAAGAGGCTATATTTGCCCACCTGACAAGCGAGCAGCCTTACACTTAAATTTAAACAAAACAGCTATGAGAAAAAACCTTTTACTCTTTATGCTAATTACCTTAGCAGGGATAGAAAGCCTTTGTGCAGCAACTATCGTAAAAAAAGTAGAACCTACCAACTGGTGGGCAGATATGAAAAACCCGACCCTACAAGTCCTACTTTATGGCGAGCAACTAGCCAGCTACGAAGTATCTATTAGCTCACCCGACATCTATTTAAAAGAGGTGGTTAAACTAGAAAATCCCAATTACCTACTTCTCTATCTAGACCTATCCGAGGCAACCCCTCAAACCCTTCCAATAACCCTAAAGAAAGGAAAGAAAAAAGAGGTTATTCCATACGAAATCAAAAAACGTAATGAGAAAGCCTCTGCCATTCAAGGATTTAACGCAAGTGATGTACTCTATTTAATTATGCCCGATCGTTTTTCCAATGGGGAGACATCCAACGACATCGTTCCAGGCATGAAAGAGAGTAAGATAGACAGAGATGACTCTTTTGCCCGTCACGGAGGCGACTTGAAAGGAATTGAAAACCACTTAGACTATCTAACTGACTTAGGAATCACAGCCATCTGGCTAAACCCCATTCAAGAGAATGATATGTACGAAGGCTCGTACCACGGCTATGCCATTACCGATTTTTACCAAGTAGACCGCCGTTTTGGTAGCAACGATGACTTCCTTAATTTGGTAAAAGAGTCCAATCGCAGAGGACTTAAGGTGGTAATGGACTTAATCTTTAACCACTGTGGACGAGAACACTTCTTCTTTCAAGATATCCCCTCAAGAGATTGGTTCAACTACAAAGGAGATTATGTACAAACTACCTTCCGAACTGCTGTTCAAATGGACCCTTACGCCTCTAACTTTGAGACTAAAGTGGCCATCGATGGTTGGTTTGCATCGGCTATGCCCGACCTAAATCAACGCAACAAGCACGTAGCAGACTACCTGATCCAAAGCAGTATTTGGTGGATTGAATATAGCGGAATCAACGGAATTAGACAAGATACACACCCCTATGCCGACTTTGACATGATGGCTCGTTGGTGCCAAGAGGTGGAAGCAGAATATCCCGATTTCAATATCGTTGGAGAGACTTGGCTAAATAGCAATACACAAATCGCTTTTTGGCAAAAAGATAGCAAACTAGCAGCACCACGCAATTCAAACTTGCGCACAGTTATGGATTTCCCTCTAATGGATCACATGACCAAAGCCTTTGATGAAGAGACCGGTGACTGGGGAGGAGGACTATTCCGTCTATATGACTATCTGTCACAAGATTACATCTATGCTGACCCCATGAACTTACTCACATTCCTAGATAACCACGACCTCTCTCGCTTCTGCAAGAACGACGAAGAGGCAACAAAAATGGATCGCTACAAACAAGCTATTACCTTCCTCTTAACAACCAGAGGTATCCCACAACTCTACTACGGAGGGGAGATATTAATGGCTGGTGACAAATCAAAGGGAGATGGCTTTGTTAGATGTGACTTCCCTGGAGGTTGGCCTGGTGATAGCAATAACGAGTTTATAGCTGCCAATCGCACCCCCCTACAAAACGAGGCATTCGCCTTCCTACAAAAGCTACTTCACTGGCGCAAAGGAAACGAAACCATTTCAAAAGGAGCCTTGAAACATTTTGTTCCACAAAAAGGTGTCTATGTTTATGAGAGATCTTACCAAGGAAAATCAGCGGTAGTCTTTATGAATGGTACCGATAGCGAGCAAACCATTGACCTAACAATGTACAAAGAGATTCTTCCAAAAACCTCTTCTGTCGACCTTCTTTCTGGAAAAGAGATTGAACTGAATTCAACTTTGACCCTAGGAAAAAGAGGAATAATACTCTTAGACTTTTAAAAAAAACATTCTAATACAATTCTATTTATTTACCTAATCTAAAAAGATAAGCAACTAACTAATAACAGATTAAATAATCTACTGACGCAAATCAACTTCTATTTTTCACTTCACTTTTCCAATCCATTCTATGGATTTATATATTTGTGAAAAGCAACAAAAAAAGAAGACCTAAGCGTTGCATACTGTTAGTAAACTTATCAAATTAATACCATTGAAGCATGAATATTAAAAAAAGAGCCTCATTCTTAACTATGGCCTGCTTGGCATTAGCAACCTATGCACAGCAAACCATTACCTCCCCCAACGGAGCGTTACAAATGACCTTTGAGCTTGATCAATCAGGCTCACCAGTTTATCAATTGGAATATAAGAATAAAGCGGTTATTAAGCCTAGCAAACTAGGATTAGAGCTTAAGAAAGAGAATCCCAATACGAAATTGGATTTCGAGTGGACAGATCCTAAGGATAGACATTTAGCAGAGACCAAAAGCAACCTATACAACGGATTCACCATCAAAGAGTGCAAAACCGCTACAGTAAAAGAGAGCTGGATGCCTGTTTGGGGAGAAGAGAGTGAAATTCTAAACAACTACAACGAGCTAGCTGTTACCCTTGACCAAGCCTCAAACCAACGGAGTCTATTGATTCGTTTCCGCCTTTTCAACGATGGATTGGGCTTCCGTTACGAATTTCCAGAGCAAGAAAACCTAACCTATTTTGTCATCAAAGAGGAGCTTTCGCATTTTGCTATGGCAGGCGACCACACCGCTTACTGGATCCCAGGTGACTACGATACACAAGAGTATGATTATACCATCTCAAAGCTCTCTGAAATTAGAGGCTTAATGAACAATGGTGCCATTACCGAAAATGCTTCGCAAACACCTTTTTCACCAACAGGCGTACAAACATCCTTGATGATGAAAACGGACGATGGCTTGTACATCAACTTGCATGAAGCAGCTTTGGTAGACTACTCTTGTATGCACCTCAATCTTGATGACAAGAACATGGTCTTCCAATCATGGCTTACACCCGATGCACGTGGCGACAAAGGATTTATGCAAACACCTTGCAACACCCCTTGGCGTACCATCATCGTAAGTGACAACGCTTGTGACATCTTAGCCTCACGCATGACCTTAAACCTAAATGAACCTTGTAAAATCGAAGATACATCTTGGATTAAACCAGTTAAATATATTGGAATTTGGTGGGATATGATTACAGGAAAAGGGTCATGGGCCTATACAGAAGATGTAGCAAGTGTGAGATTGGGAGAAACTGATTACAGCAAAACCAAACGCACAGAGAAACATTCAGCCAACACAGCCAATGCCAAACGATACGTTGACTTTGCAGCAGAACATGGCTTTGACCAAGTACTTATTGAAGGATGGAACGAAGGCTGGGAAGATTGGTTTGGACGTAGTAAAGATTATGTATTTGACTTTGTAACACCTTATCCTGATTTCGACGTGAAAGAGGTAAACTCTTATGCAGCAAGCAAGGGTGTGAAAATTATGATGCACCACGAAACCTCTAGTTCGGTTAGAAACTACGAACGCCACATGGACAAAGCGTACCAATTTATGGTAGACAATGGATACAACTCTGTGAAAACGGGTTACGTAGGAGACATCATCCCACGTGGAGAATACCACTATGGACAATGGATGAACAATCACTACCTTTACGGGGTAACCAAAGCTGCTGAGTATAAGATTATGATCAATGCACACGAGGCAGTACGCCCTACTGGCTTGTGCCGTACCTATCCAAACCTTATCGGTAACGAATCAGCACGCGGAACAGAGTATGAATCATTTGGAGGAAACCATGTTAATCACACCACTATCCTTCCATTTACTCGCCTTATAGGAGGCCCAATGGATTATACACCGGGTATTTTTGTTACACAACTCAACAAACTTAACCCCAATAATCATTCACAAGTACGCTCTACATTGGCTCGCCAATTGGCACTTTATGTAACGATGTACAGCCCGCTTCAAATGGCAGCTGACCTTCCTGAACACTACGAAATGTATATGGATGCATTCCAATTCATCAAAGATGTAGCTATTGACTGGAGCGAAACAAAATACCTAGAGGCTGAACCTGGTGAATATATCACCATCGCACGTAAAGCAAAAGGAAACAATGATTGGTATGTGGGATGTACTGCTGGCGACAATGGACACACAGCGAAACTAAACTTCAACTTCCTAGATCCAACGAAAGAGTATATAGCAACCGTATATGCTGATGCAAAAGATGCACACTGGCAAACCAATCCACAAGCTTACACCATCCGCAAAGGGGTAGTTACTGCCAAAAGCAAACTGACACTTCAAGCAGCCATTGGTGGTGGATTTGCCATCAGTATCAAAGAGGTGAAGGATAAAAAAGAGATCAAAGGAGTTCGAAAATTGTAATGCTAAAAAAGAGCAACCTTTTAAAATGCTCTTTGTAGACCATTCTCGAACAAATCCTGATAAAACTTCTATATAGTCTGTCTATAAACCCTTTTTCAAGGGTTTATAGACAGCTCTTAAACAAGAAGTTTGAACTGTGATTGCCCTTTTTTATCTATGAGTGAACAATTTGCCCCCTATTTCATTTAACCATGTAAATAGAGATGCTGCGGTTAACCACCCAACAGAATCTCACTTAACTTTAATATCAAATTTATGAAAAGAAACAAGTTATTTAAAATCCTGCTTTTACTGACTGTGGGATTGTTTCTATCCCCCAGTGTATTTGCTCAAACCATAGCAATCAAAGGGATAGTAAAAGATGCTACTGGAGAGCCAATCATAGGCGCCAATGTACTACAAAAAGGAACCACCAACGGTACCATTACAGACTTTGACGGTATTTTCGAATTAACAACTCCTGAAGGAGCGACTCTTTCTGTCTCTTTTATTGGCTACGAATCACAAGAACTTCCTGCAAAAAGCTCCATGAATATCATCCTTAAAGATGATAGTGAACTGTTGCAAGATGTTGTAGTCATTGGCTATGGCTCCGTTCGCAAAAATGACCTTACAGGTTCAGTGACTGCTATCAAGCCCGATGAGATGAATAGAGGACTTAGCACCAATGCACAAGACCTTATGCAAGGTAAAATCGCTGGGGTGAATGTCGTAGGCGATGGAGGGGCACCGGGCTCAGGTGCTACCATTCGTATTCGGGGAGGTTCCTCTTTGAATGCCTCTAACAACCCCTTGATCGTTATTGATGGATTTGCGATGGATGACAAAGGGGTACAGGGACTCTCAAACCCACTCTCAATGGTTAATCCAAACGACATTGAAAGCTTTACAGTATTGAAAGATGCTTCAGCGACAGCCATCTATGGATCACGTGCATCCAATGGGGTTATCATCATCACCACTAAAAAAGGTTCTAAAGATGGTAAAGTACGTATCAGCTACAACGGAAATGTATCTGTAAGTATGAAAAAAGGAACCCTGGATGTTATGAATGGGGATGAATATCGCGACTTCGTTGCCAACCTCTTTGGTAAGGATAGTAAACCATACAAAGAACTTGGAACAGCCAATACCAATTGGCAAGATCAAGTCTACAGAGAGGCATTGGGAACAGACCACAACCTTACTGCAGCAGGAAATATTGCTGGTATTCCTTTCCGTGCTTCAATGGGATATACCAACCAAAACGGGATTATTAAAACCTCAAACTTTGAACGTTATACAGCATCGATTAGCTTGACTCCCACCTTCTTTGATGACCATTTGAAAGTAAATGCCAATTTGAAGGGGATGATTTCTAACTCTCGCTTTGCTGACACAGGTGTATTGGGGGCAGCAATGTCTTTCGACCCTACTCAATCAATCTACTACCAATCAGAAGATCAAGCGCTTATGGATAAATACAACACTTCATTTGGTGGATATTTCCAATGGGTAGGGAAAGGGCTAAACGAAGGTGACAAAGATGGTGGATTCGACGATCTCTCATGGCCTTTGGGTCCTAACTCTTTGGCACAAAAGAATCCTGTTTCTACACTCGATTACCAAAACAACCGTGCTACCTCTAAAACATTGGTTGGTAACTTAGAGCTGGATTATAAATTTCATTTCTTGCCTGAAATGCGCTTCCACGTCAATGGGGGGATGGACCTTTCGACTGGTAAACAAAAAAATGAGATTGACCCTCGTTCAGCAAGCAATAACTATTATGGATACAGCGGGCTAGACAAAACCGATAAATACAACCTACTCTTCAACTCTTACCTACAATATGGCAAAGAGTTCTCTTCACAATTTCTTGATGTTATGGGAGGTTATGAGTGGCAACATTTTTACCGCAAGGGCTCTAACGTAGGTTCTGGACTCTATCAAATGACAAATAATAAGGACGAGGAAAAAGGTAAACCATACAACCCAACCAATCGCCAATGGGCAAACGAAAGTTTTTTGGTCTCTTTCTTTGGACGTGTAAACTACTCTGTATTGGATCGTTACATGCTTACAGCGACCCTCCGTATGGATGGTTCTTCTAAATTTAACAAGCAAAATCGCTGGGGATATTTCCCATCGGTAGCATTGGCATGGAAAATTAGCGAAGAGAATTGGTTGAAAGATGTAGATTGGTTGTCAGACTGGAAACTAAGAGTGGGCTGGGGTATTACTGGACAACAAGAGGGTATTGGTGAGTATAGCTACTTCACCTCTTATATGGGCAACCAAGAACATGGCTTTTATCCCATCATTGACGATGGAGCAACCTCGCGCCCCAATGCATTCAACAGCAACCTGACTTGGGAAAAAACAACCACTTGGAATGCAGGGTTCGACTTCGGATTTATGAATGGCCGCTTTAACTCATCCATTGATGTATACAAACGTAAAACAGTTGACCTACTTCAAAATGTAGGGGTATCGGCAGGAACGAACTTTAGCAACGTAGTAATGAGTAATGTAGGCTCTCTTGAAAATCAAGGAGTGGAGTTCTCAATCGGTGGTAAGGTTATTCAACAAAAAGATCTTGTCTGGGATTTGAACTACAACGTAACTTGGAACACAAACAAAATAACTGAACTCACTACAGGCGATAAAGAGGGATATTACATCGCTACAGGAGGTATCTCAGCAGGTACAGGTAACACTGTACAAGCACACGCCGTAGGACAAGCAGCCAACTCCTTCTATGTATACCAACAGGTATATGATGAGCATGGTCAACCCATCGAAAACACCTTTGTCGATCGCAACGGTGATGGAGTGATCAATGATGGCGACCGCTATTTCTATAAAAAACCTGCTGCCGATGTAACCATGGGTCTCTCTTCGAAATTGATGTGGAAAAAGTGGGATTTAGGTTTTAGCTTACGTGCCAGTCTAAACAACTATGTATACAACGATGTAGAGTCTAACAACTCCAACCAAAATTCTTCAGCTGTTTATTCACAAGCGGGCTTCTTTAGTAACTTCGTGAAGCGCCACTTAGATAAAAACTTCCAAGGGGTAGGAAACTACTACATGTCTGACTATTTTGTACAAAATGCCTCTTTCTTACGTTGTGACAACATCACATTGGGCTACTCTTTCCAAAACTTCTTTAAGCTACCCGTATCTGGTAGAGTCTATGGAACGGTGCAAAATGTCTTTACCATCACCAAATACAAAGGTTTAGATCCTGAAGTTAATGGTGGAATTGACAACAACATCTATCCACGTCCATTTGTATCAATGGTTGGATTGAGTCTTAACTTTTAACCTTTAATTTACCTACTCATATGAAAATTAGAACCCTAAAATCATTTATACCAACGGCAGCTTTCGCGCTTACACTTAGCTTCAGCTCGTGCATTGGCGACCTTAATGTTGACCCAACCATTGACGCCAGTACCTCAATGGAGTTTAACCGCAACCAAGTTTTCACTAAAATATATGCCAACATGGCCCTTACAGGACAAAAAGGACCTGATGGAAGTGGTGATATAGCTGACATCGATGAAGGAACATCAGCCTTTATACGCCAGCTGTGGAATGCCAACCAATTGCCTACAGACGAAGCAATCTGTTGCTGGGGTGATGCAGGTATACCCGAATACAACAGCGGAAGTTGGGATGCTTCACACGGTATGGTTAGTGCCCTCTACTACCGTTTATACTTTGGTATTACCCTCGCTAACTTTTTCTTAGGAGAGACAGAGGGGGATACAACTGCCGATGGACCCGTTCTAAGAGCCGAAGTTCGTTTCTTGCGTGCACTATACTACTATTATGCTATGGACCTTTTTGGCAACATTCCATTCATAACCGAATTCTCAACGGATCCAAACTATAAACCAGCCCAAGCCACACGCAAAGAGATTTTCGAATTTATTGAGAAAGAGTTAGCAGGCTGCTTGGAAGCGATGAAGGAGCCACGTACTAACACCTATGGACGTGTAGATAAAGCAGCTGGATGGTTGTTGCTAGCTAGACTGTACCTAAACGCAGAGGTTTATACAGGCACACCACAATGGGTGGAAGCAGCAAAATATGCACAGATGGTCATCGCTTCACCCTACAAACTATCAGCAGAGTATCGCAACCTATTTATGGGGGACAACAACGAAAATGGTGCACAAAATGAGGTACTTCTTCCTATTCTTCAAGATGGGGTAGATACTCAAAATTATGGTGGATCGTTCTTCCTAATTGCCTCTACTCGAGATAAAGAAATGGGAGAAAGCAATACCAGTGAGGCTTGGGCAGGTAACCGCGCTCGTCACGATATGATGAAAAAGTTCTTCCCCAATGGCACCGCTCCTGAGGTAAACGAAAAGGATATGGTAACTAATGCACAAGATAAGCGTGCACTCTTCTTTGGGAAAAAACGAAAAATCGCAGTAGATACTGTTAGCATATTTACCAATGGTTATTCGTGTGCTAAATTTACCAACCTACGTACAGATGGTGCCGAAGGCAAGGATTATAAATTTGTCGATATGGATTTCCCCTTGATGCGTTTGGCAGAGGCTTACCTAACATTGGCGGAAGCTAAAACACGTTTGGGTGAATTTGGTGAAGCTACATCGGCTATTGATGCCCTTCGTACCCGTGCAGGAGCAAACAAAAAAGACCAATACACTTTGGATGATATTTGCGACGAATGGAGCCGCGAGTTCGCTTTTGAAGGGCGCCGCCGCATGGATTTAATCCGATTTGATAAGTTTGGTGGAAACAACAACTACATGTGGGAGTGGAAAGGTGGTATTAAAGAGGGTACAAACTTCAATAAGACCAAAAATATATATGCCATTCCTACCAAAGAGATTACTGCCAACTCTAACTTGACGCAAAACCCTGGCTACTAAGCTGGATGCATTGATAAACTTTTAAAAGCAATAGAAAATGAAAAAAATAGATATACTTGCCTCTTTGGCTCTAGGGCTTGTGCTCTTTACTGCTTGCGATAGCGATAGAGATGCTAACCCTACCTACCAAGATCCTACAGAGTTCATCTTGGATCAACCCGAAGGTATCAAATATGATTTAGAGAAAGACACCGTCAAACTAACCTACAGTAAACCCTATTATGGGTTTTCTGCAGCCACTTACTACCAGGTAGAGGTGGCTACAAAAGAGAACTTTGAAAAATTTGAGACTCTTTCTACAGGCTATACCGAGACTCAAATAGCTATTCCTTCTCCAGAAATAGCTGAAGTTGCTACTCTCCTAAAGCTAGCTGAAGGTAAAAAAGAGAGTGATTTTCCTATGACTGACACACTCTTTTTCCGCGTAAAAGCACAACTCAGCGAGGGATACGGGGTCATAAAGTCCAATATAATTGCCCTTGATAGCGTTAAGTTTTACTATGTAGAGCCTAAAGCCAAACTACCAACCACAATGTATGCCATTGGCGATTTCTGTGGGTGGGACTGGCTAGCAGCACCCGCTATGATTCCATTCCATGATGATAAAGGTGGTGCAGAACCAACGTCAGGTGCCTTCTGGAGATTAATCTATATTGGAGGTGGACAAGGGTTGAAATTCAACCAGGAAAAGGATTGGACCGATACAGCCTTTGGAGCTGCTACTGCCAAATTAATAGATAATGCCAACGCAGGTCTATCTGGTGATGATAACATTATGGTAACTAATAGTGGTTGGTACTTAATAGTAGTGCGTTCCGCGATGAATGGAAACAAGGTTCAATACACCGTTGAGTTTAATGAGCCTGCTGTCTACCTATTTGGTGAAGCTGGTGGTAAGTGGGAGAAGGATGAAGCATGGAAATTTACCATTCCAACAACTGCCGATGGGTCCTTTGTTTCACCTCCTTTTGCAACCAATACGACAGAAATACGTGCTGCTGTAGTTGTTGATGGCTTTGAGTGGTGGAAGAGCGAATTTATGCTATTCAGTGGAAAGATAAAGTACCGTGGCAATGGGGAAGAAGAAACTGAAAAAGTAGCGGGAGTTAAAGACCAACGGTTGTACTTTAACTTTACAGATGGAACTGGTAAAATTGAGTAACAAAACCATTCAGCTTACTTGTTAATATAAAAAACAGTGCTTGATGTAAATAAATAGGTGAAGATGCTACGCATTAGCACCTTACTAGATAGAGAATCAGTAGAATGAGTCAAAGAGTCATTCTACTGATTTTTTTTTGTTAAATACATTTATTTTAAAAAAAACAAAACAAATTGTGCTATTTATATAAAAAATGACTATGTTTGCAAAATAGATATATTCCACAACACAGCATAGAGAAAAAGCAGACACAAACAGGTGCACTTTTACAGATAGAAAGAAAGAGTAAGATAGATCCGTTGCGCACATAAAGAAACGGACTACGATTAAAAGATACACTAACATTTATTTAAAAAAATGAGAAAAAAATTACTAGCTCCTATGGCTGCCCTCCTATTGGCTGGCAGCGGATGTACGCAGCATGATCTGCTTAGCAACAATCACCAAACAACAGGAAACGACATCTCTTTCCACGCCTATGCAGGAAAGAGTGGAAAAACAACTCCTACAACAAGCGAAACTTTTGACACCTTCCGTGTATATGCCTACCAAGGGGAAAATACGGATAAAATTGATTGGACGAATCCAACCAAATTGATGATGGATATGGAGGTAGTTAAGGGAGCCAACGGTTGGGAAGCGACTGCACCTACGCCATGGCCTGCAGTGGGAACCAAAGTACAATTCTTCGCTTTTTCACCCAAAAAAGAGTTTGGGAAAATTGGATATATTGATAACCAAGGTACCTACCCTACCCTCTCATTTGTAGCTTCTACAAATATAGATGAGCAACAAGATCTTCTCTTTGCACAAACAGAAGAATTTGATGTAGAAAAAACAGGTGATGCATATGCCCCCGTACAACTAAACTTTAAGCATGCATTGAGCAAGTTCCGTTTCAGTGCCAAAGTACAACCCAACCAGATATTATTCATCGATAATGTATCTATTTGCAACTTGAGTACTACAGGAACACTTGCGTATGCTGCAACCCCTAGTGACGGAGGTACAGAAACTGCAATTTGGTCAGACGTCAATACAGAAAACGACGCTTTTGAAATAAAGCTAATCGCTGAAGCAAAGGGAGGACTTACAAACAGTGACAAAGCCATAAGTATTACAGAAGGCGATGGAGCACCATTGGTTATTCCACAAAAACGCGACAAGGTAGATGTTACGGCAGGAGGAACAAACATTTTTACTGGCCAAAAGCAACTCTCTTACATCAAGATAACATATTCACTTCAAAACACCACAACTCAAGATTGGATTGTAGGAAGTGCCAATGAAAAAAAAGAGACCTACATCCCTGTAGATATTGACTTTAGCATCAACAAGGCCTACAACTTCTCAGTA